>JBFWNZ010000001.1:0-41144 GCA_050250795.1 Alphaproteobacteria bacterium
TCGACCAGTCCGGCCGCCGTCATGCCCAGCACATCCACCGGCACCGCGCTGCCCGTCGTATCGGGCCGCAGGTGACGGCGCATCGCCTCGACAAGGTCGCGGCGATGCGCCTTGTTCCGCATCGAGATGAAGTCGATCACGATCAGCCCGGTCAGGTTCCGCAGCACGATATGGCGTGCCGCCTCCTCCGCCGCCGTCCGGTTGAGGGCGAATATCTGGGCGTCGGTGCGGCTCTGGCCGCGGCCGACGCCGCCGCGATCCGCCTCGCCCATGTTCACGTCGATGGCCGTCAGCGCCTCGGTCTCGTCGAAGACCAGGGTTCCCCCGCCGGGAAGCGCGGCCCGGTGCGCAGCCGCCGCCTCGACCTGCTCTTCGACGCCATGCGCCTCGAACAGCGGGGTCGCATCCGCATGCAGGGTCAAGGCGCCGGACAGGTCCGGCATCGTCTCCGATATCGTCGCGGCCAGCGCGGACACGACGCGCCGGTCGTCGCAGAGGATGCCGACCGCACCCTCCGCCTCGGCCCGGTCGCGCAGCACCCGCTCGGCCAGACCGGGCGCGGGCAGCAGAACGGCACCGGGTTTGACCGAAGCACCCTCGGTGCGGATCGCTTCCCAAGCTGCGCGCAACCGGACCAGTTCCGCCGTCAGCACCGCTTCCTCGACGACCGCCGATGCCGGTCGCAACGTCAATCCGTCCTCCGGCTCCGCATGCGCGGCAACCCAGGCTTCGAGCGCCTCACGCCGCTGGCCGCCCAGCCGGCGAGACAGCGTCACGCCCGCCCGGCCGGGCTGGATCGACAGATAGCGCCCGGACAGGACCGGCGATTGCGTCAGGCCCGGCCCCTTGCCGCCCGCGGCATCGCGCACGATCTGGACCGCCAGCCGCTTGCCCTGGTTCAGCCCGCGGGCACGCGGGATGAGACCCGATTCGCCGCCGCCCAGATCGATGAAGGCCCCCGTCGCATCGACCCGCGCAACCCGCCCGGCCACCACCTCGCCGACCCGGCTCGGCCGCGACATGCGGTCGACCAGCAGCTCATACAGCGCCTGCCGGCGGCCGTCGCCGCGCAGGATGGCGACCCGCGTCTCACCGGGCGAAACCTCGATCAGGATGTCCTGTGTCGTGCCACTCACCAGCAATACCCCGCCCCGCGAAGAAGTTGCGCCACCTCGAACAGCGGCAGGCCCACGACATTGCTGTAGGAGCCGTTGATATCGACCACGAACGCGGCCGCCCGCCCCTGCACCGCATAGCCGCCGGCCTTGCCGGCCCATTCGCCGCCGGCGAGATAGCCCTCGATCTCGGTCCGGTCCAGACGCTTTACGGTGACGGTCGTGCGGACCGTTCGTTGAAGAAGCCGCCCGCCGGGACACAGCAGCGCAACGCCGCCATAGACCCGGTGCCGCCGGCCGGAGAGCAGCGCAAGGCAGCGCCGTGCGGTCTCCGCGTCCTCGGCCTTGGGCAGGATGCGCCGGCCGCAGGCAACCACGGTATCCGCCGCCAGGATGAAGCTATCCGGATGGCGTCCGGCGACCGCCGCGGCCTTGGCAACGGCCAGCCTAGCCGCATGGGGGGCGGGCAATTCGTCCTTGGCCGGCGTCTCGTCGATATCGGCCGGATCGACGGCGTCGGGACGAATGCCGATCTGCGCCAGCAGATCGAGCCGGCGCGGCGAGGCGGAAGCCAGGATGAGGCGGCGATCGGTCGCCGCGGGGAGCGGCGCGTCGGACATCGCGGCGCCGCTTACTTGAACCGGTACGTAACCCGGCCCTTGGTCAGGTCGTATGGGGTGAGTTCGACCGTCACCCGGTCGCCCACAAGAACGCGGATGCGGTGCTTGCGCATGCGTCCGGAGGTATGCGCGAGAATTTCGTGCCCGTTATCCAGCGCCACGCGGAACATCGCATTCGGCAGCACTTCGCTCACCGTGCCTTCCGCCTCGATCAGTTCTTCCTTGGCCATACCCTCTCCCTGGCTTCCCGCGAGCCCGCAGCAGGATGCGGAGCGCCGCTCGTATACGCAAGCATTCTGATACCCTTGTTCCGCCGCGTCCGCATCCATGCGGTCACGGTTTCGGCTGCGGCGGGAACCGCGCCACGATCCGCCGCATCAGGTCGTCGCGAACCTGCCGGAAGGCGTCAATCTGAGCCTCGCGGCTGCCCTCGACGAAGGTGGGATCGAAGGTGTGCCAGAATTCGACCTCCACCGCCATAACCCGCGTAAGTTCCAGCGCACGATGATGCGCTTCGGGCGACAGGGTCACGATCAGGCCGAAACTGCTGTCCTCAAGATCGTCGAAGGTCTTGGGGCGGTGCCGCGAGACATCCAGCCCGATCTCGTCCATGACGAGCAACGTGAAGGGATGGATTTCGGCCCGCCGCAGCCCGACAGAATCGACATAGATACGCCGCCCATGCAGGTGCTTGAGGATTGCCTCGGCCATCGGCGAACGGATCGCGTTGTGCGTGCAGGCGAACAGGACCGCATGGGGAAGATCGTCTCGCATCGCCGCCCGCGACCGCCATCAGCCCCGGATATGCAGAACGCAGACGAGCGTGAAAAGACGCCGCGCGGTTTCGCTATCCACCTCGATCTTGCCGGCGAGACGTTCCATCAGGCGGTTCGAGCCCTCGTTGTGCAGGGCGCGCCGGGCCATGTCGAGGGTCTCGATCTGCGACGGCGACAGCCGCTTGATGGCGTCGTAATAGCTTTCGCATATCTGGAAGTAGTCGCGGATCGTCCGCCGGAACGGCGTCAGCGCAAGCACCACCGCGCGCAAGGGCGTGCCGTCGGCATCGCGGATGTCGAACACCAGCCGCCGCAAATCCTCCACGCGCAGATGCAGCGTATAAGGTCCGCTCCCGACGCCGAGCGGCACAAAGCGGTTGCGTTCCAGGATGTCGTAGATCGCCACCGTACGCTCGTGCTCGACCTCGGGACTGCGCCGGACCAGCGTGCGCTCATCGAGCCGGATATCGACGATGCGCTCCGCCGAATCGGGCCCGGAGGAGCGCGTCGACATCAGCCCAGCCGGACAGCGACCGAGAGCGCGTGCGCGCCTAACCCTTCGGCCTCGGCCAGCGCAACGGCGGCCGGCCCGATGCGGCCCAGCCCGGCCGGGTCGCAACCGACCAGCGTCGTCCGCTTCATGAAGTCGAGGACGCCGAGACCGGACGAGAACCGGGCGCTGCGCGAGGTCGGCAGGACGTGATTCGGCCCGGCGACGTAATCGCCGACCGCTTCGGGTGTGTGCCGTCCGAGGAAAATGGCACCGGCATGCCGGACCTTGGCCGCCAGCGCCGCCGGATCGGCGACCGCCAGTTCGAGATGCTCCGGCGCAATCCGGTCGGCCAGCGCCGCGGCGGCACCCAGATCGGGGACCAGGATGATGGCGCCATTATCCGCCCAGCTGACGGCCGCGATCTCCTTGCGGTCGAGCCGCGCCAGGGTCTGATCCACCGCGGCCTCGACCGCCGTGGCAAAAGCCTTGTCGTCGGTGATCAGGATGGACTGTGCCGCGGTGTCGTGCTCGGCCTGGGACAGAAGGTCCGCCGCGATCCAGTGCGGATCGTTCTCCGCATCCGCGATCACGAGGATTTCCGAGGGCCCGGCGATCATATCGATGCCGACCCGCCCGAAGACACGGCGCTTCGCCGCCGCGACATAGGCATTGCCCGGCCCCACGATCTTGTCCACCGGCGCGACGGTCGCGGTACCGTAGGCCAGCGCCCCCACCGCCTGCGCGCCGCCGATGCGATAGATCTCGCGCACGCCGGCGATCCGGGCCGCAGCAAGCACCAGCGGATTGACCCGGCCGCCCGGCGTCGGCACCACCATCGCCAGACGCGGCACCCCGGCCACGCGGGCCGGAATCGCATTCATCAACACCGAGCTGGGATAGGCGGCCGTGCCGCCCGGCACATAGAGGCCGACCGCGTCGAGCGGCGTCCAGCGCATGCCGAGATGGATGCCGTCGGCATCCGTATAGGAAAAGTCCTGGGGAAACTGCCGGCGATGGAACGCTTCGATCCGGTCGGCCGCTTTCTGCAAAGCCGCCAGCGTTTCAAGATCGCAGGCCCCTGTTGCCCCCTCGACCTCGCCGTCGGAGAAGCGCAGCGTCTCGACCGTCAACTCGCGGCGGTCGAACCGGTTGGTGTACTCGACCACGGCCGCGTCGCCGCGGGCCTCGACATCCGCCAGGATGTCGCGAACCGTCGCATCGACATCCTCCTCGAATTCCCGCTTGGCCTCCAGAAACGCGGCGAAGGCTGCGGCAAAATCCGGTGCCGACGCATCCAGCCTACGCGGCATCCGCAACCTCGCGGAACCGGTCGATCCAGCCCCCGATCTCGTCGGGCCGCGTCTTGAATGCGGTGCGATTGACGATCAGCCGGCTGGACACCTCGGCAATGGTCTCGACCTCGACCAGCCCGTTCTCGGCCAGGGTGCGCCCCGTGGATACGAGATCCACGATCCGGCGGCAGAGCCCAAGCGTCGGCGCCAGTTCCATCGCACCGTTCAGCTTGATGCATTCCACCTGAACGCCGCGGGCGGCGAAATGGCGGCGCGTCACGCCCGGATACTTCGTCGCCACGCGGATATGGCTCCAGCGGCTCGGATCGTCCGTCTGCGACAGTTCCTTCGGCGCGGCAACCGCCAGCCGGCAGCGCCCGATCTTGAGATCGACCGGCGCATAAAGCTCGGGATAGTCGAATTCCATCAGCACGTCGCGGCCGGCCACGCCGATATGCGCCGCGCCGAAGGCGACGAAGGTCGCCGCGTCGAAGCTGCGCACGCGGATGACGGAGATATGCGGATGGTTGGTCGCAAAGCGAAGCTGGCGTGAATCCGGATCGTCGAACGCAGGCTCGGGCTCGATACCGGCCTTGCGGACAATCGGCATCACCTCGCGCAGGATACGACCCCGCGGCAAGGCCAGAATCAGCGGCTCATTGGGGCTGACGGCACCCATCCCAAACGCTCCCGATCAAATCGCGCGCCCTTATGACACAGGAGCCGGGATTTGGCCATCGCGCGGCAGCGCCGCACGTCCGATCCGGAAACAGCCCTAGCCCGATATCAACCCTGGCGCCACACGCTGGTGGCCTTGCAGCGCTTGCACACCCGCTCGCCGGCCCACTCGCTCTCGAACCGGTCCCCGCACATCAGGCACTTCCTGTGGCGATGGATATGCACCTGCTTGGGCTTGAATGTCTTTCGTGCCGTCGCGTTTCTTCCACTCATGTCGCACATATGGGGAACGAAGCCCGAAAATCAAGGATTGGGCCGTGAGCGGGCACGCGGCTGTAGACGCGTCGCAGAACCCGGGCGATGCTGTGCGGAAGAAGAGCAACGGGAGGATTTCCGGGATGGATTTCGGCTTCAGCGTGCCGACGCGCGGCCCCCAGGCGACGCGCGAGGCCATCGCCGCCTTGGCCCAGGCCGGCGAGAAGCAGGGCTATGCCTATGTCAACGTCAACGACCATATCGTCGTCCCCAAGACCATCGGATCGACCTATCCCTACTCGGAAAAGGGCGACTGGCCGGGCGGGCGGTTCGGCGAGGCGCTCGAGCAGTTGACGGAGCTGGCGTTTCTTGCCGCAGTGACCGAGCGTATCCGCCTGCTCACCGCCGTCATGGTGGTGCCGCACCGCAGCCCGGTCCATTGCGCCAAGATTCTGACGACCATCGACGTCCTGTCCGAAGGCCGGCTGACGGTCGGCTGCGGTGCCGGCTGGATGAAGGAGGAGTTCGAGGCCCTGCAGGTTCCGCCCTTCGAGGCGCGGGGCCGGGTGGTCGACGAATATCTGACCGTCTTCAAGAAGATGTGGACCGAGCCCGCGCCGACGGTGGAGGGCGAGTTCGTCTGCTTCGCCAATGTGTCGGTGCTGCCGCTGCCGGTGCAGAAGCCGCACCCGCCGCTGTGGATCGGCGGCGAAAGCCTGTCGGCGCTGAAGCGTGCCGTGCGGCTGGGCGAGGCCTGGTTCCCCATCGGCAACAATCCGAAATTCCCGATGGAGACGGCGGCCCAATATGCGGCGCGGCTGGAGATCCTCAAGCGGTTGCTGGGCGAGGCCGGGCGCGATCCGGCGACCCTGACGCTCGCCTATGCTGCGCAATGGAGCAAGCTTGGCGAGGAGGTCAAGACGGCCGAAGGCGGGCGGCGCCTGTTCACCGGCAGCGCCGAAGCCATCCTCGACGATATCGGCCGCTTCGGCGAGTTGGGCGTGCGGCACCTGCTGCTGAACTTCCAGTCCCGCGACCTGTCCGAAACCCTCGACAAGATGCAGGCCTTCACCGATCAGGTGATGTCCAAGGCCGCGGCATAGGAGGCTTCACCATGCAGTTCGGATTCCGCATCCCGATCCGCGGGCCTCTCGCCAACCGCGCCGACATCGCCGCCGTCGCGAGGGCCGGCGACCGGCTGGGCTACAAGCTGGTCACAGTCAGCGACCATATCGTCGTGCCGCAATCCATCGCCTCCACATACCCCTATTCCGAGACCGGCGAGTGGCCGGGCAGCACTTTCGACGAATCCATCGAACAGCTGACCCTGCTCGCCTTTCTGGCGGGGGTGACGGAAACCGTGCGCCTCGTCCCGGCCGTGATGGTGGTGCCGCATCGCAGCCCGCTGCATTGCGCCAAGGCGCTGACCACCATCGACCTGCTGTCCAAAGGGCGGCTGACGGTCGGCTGCGGCGCCGGCTGGATGCGCGAGGAGTTCGAGGTGCTGGGCGTGCCGACCTATGACGACCGCGGCACCCTGGTCGACGAGTATCTGAACGCCTTCAAGAAAGTCTGGACCGAGGACACGCCGACCGTCGAGGGCAAGTATGTCCGCTTCTCCGGCGTCTCCGTCCTGCCGCATCCGGTGCAAAAGCCGCACCCGCCGCTGTGGATCGGCGGCGAGAGCGGCCCCGCGCTGCGCCGCGCGGCACGCCTCGGCGACGGCTGGTTCCCGATCGGAAACAATCCGAAATTCCGGCTGGAGACGCCGGACCTGTATCGCGCCCGCCGCGACACGCTGTTCGGATTGCTTGAGCAGGCAGGCCGCGACCCGAAGGACTTCACGCTCGCCATGTCGGCACAGTGGAGTACCTACGGAAAGGAGCAGAAAGGACCGACCGGCGGACGGCGCATCTTCACCGGCAACGCCGATGACTTCCTTGAGGACACCGCAACCTTCGGCGATCTCGGCATCACCAGCGTCGTGATCAACTTCCAATACCCGACGCGCAGCGAGACGCTGGAGCGGATGCAGGCATTCGCCGAGGAGGTGATGGCGAAACTGCCGGGCTGACGGCGGGTCAGTCCGGCGCGTGCTGCGGCCGGCGCAACGCCGGCCAGGGCTCGTCCATATCCTCCAGCACGCAGTCCAGCGCCGCCACCTCGAGCTGGATCGCCGCCCCCTCGGCGAAATGCAGAATCGCGGACCCCGCGTCGTGGGCGATGGCCAGCAACGACAGGACGCGTCCCGGCCGGCCGCGGTCGATGCCGCGGAAGCGCGCCTGCCCGACCCCCTCGAAGCGCAGGCCGGCATGCACGCGCTCGCCCTCTGCGGCGGAACCGGCCTCGGCTTCCCAGCGGAATCGATTGACGGCGAGAACGAAGCGCTGCGCCTCGGGCAGATAGGCGATGTCGTGCACCGCGACCAGCGCATCCTGCACCAGCGCCGAGATGACCGCCAAGTCCTCGACGTCCCTGGCGCGCAGGCGTAGCGGTGCCGGCGCGGCGTTCATCCCCCGCCCTTCACCCGTTCGATGGCGGCGCCGCAGGCCGCCAGCTTCGCCTCGACACGCTCATAGCCACGGTCCAGGTGATAGACGCGGTTGACCATGGTCTCGCCCTCGGCGGCGAGCCCCGCCAGCACCAGCGAGACCGAAGCGCGCAAATCCGTCGCCATGACCGGCGCCCCGGTCAGGCGCCGCACGCCGCGCACCATGGCGGAACCGCCATGCAGATTGATGTTCGCACCCATCCGCATCAATTCGGGCACATGCATGAAGCGGTTCTCGAAGATCGTCTCCGTGATCATCGACGCGCCGTCGCAGACGGTCATCAGGGCCATCATCTGCGCCTGCAGATCGGTCGGAAAACCGGGATAGGGCTCGGTCATCACGTCGACGCCGGTCACCCGCTCGCCCTTCGCGCGAACCCGCAACCCCTTCGCGATGTCCGTCACCTCGACGCCGGACGCCTCCAGCGTCTCGATCATCGCCCCCAGGCAGCGCCGGTCGGCACCCGCCAGCGTGATGTCACCGCCGGTGATCGCGGCCGCGATGGCATAGGTGCCCGTCTCGATACGATCCGAGATCACGCGATGCGTCGCGGCATGCAGGCGGTCGACGCCCTGAATCGTGAGCGTGTCGGTTCCCACGCCTTCGATCCGGGCGCCCATCGCGATCAGGCATTCGGCAAGGTCCGACACCTCGGGCTCGCGTGCAGCGTTGACCAGCCGCGTCTCGCCCTTGGCGAGCGTCGCGGCCATCATCAGGTTCTCCGTCGCCCCGACCGAGACGAAGGGGAACACGACCTGTCCGCCCGTCAGCCCCTTCGGCGCACGCGCCTCGATATAGCCGCTCTCCAGCTCGATTTCCGCGCCGAGCTGCTGCAACCCCTTGAGATGCAGATCGACCGGCCGCGTCCCGATGGCACAGCCGCCGGGCAGCGAGACCCGCGCCACCCCGACCCGCGCCACCAGCGGCCCGAGGACGAGCACGCTCGCCCGCATCTTGCGCACGAGATCGTAGGGCGCCGTGGTCTCGCGAATCTCCCGGGCGGACAGCGCCAGGGTCCGGGCGCCGTGATCGCCGTTCATCTCGACATGCACGCCAAGCTGCACGAGCAGATTGGCGAGGGTCGAGATGTCGCCGAGATAGGGCAGATTCTCCAGCGTCAGCGTCGCATCCGTCAGCAGGCTCGCGGCCATCAACGGCAGGGCGGCATTCTTCGCCCCGCTGATCGGGATGGTGCCTTCGAGGCGCCGGCCGCCCTGGATGCGGATACGGTCCATACCGGATGTCTCGCGCGGTTGTGCCTTGATGCCGTTGTCGAGAGAGACGTCGTCCCGGGGTGCCATGCAAGTCCTTCTTCTGCCGTGCGCCGGTGCGCCTGTCAAAGTTTGGGCAGCGTCACGCCGGTCTGCTTCATGTATTTGCCGCCCCGGTCCGCATAGGACACCTCGCACGGGCTGTCGCCCTTGAGGAACAGGAACTGGCATGCGCCTTCGTTGGCGTAAATCTTGGCCGGCAGCGGTGTCGTATTCGAGAATTCCAACGTCACATGCCCTTCCCATTCCGGTTCCAGCGGCGTGACGTTCACGATGATGCCGCAACGGGCATAGGTCGATTTGCCGAGACAGATCACCAGCACGTCGCGGGGAATGCGGAAATACTCGACCGTCCGCGCCAGCGCGAACGAGTTCGGCGGAATGATGCAGACCTCGGTGTCGCGTTCGACGAAACTCGCCGCCGAAAACGCCTTCGGATCGACGATGGCGTTGTCGACATTGGTGAAGATGCGGAATTCCCGGGCCGCCCGCGCGTCGTAGCCATAGGAGGACAGACCATAGGAGATGGTGCCCTCGCGATGCTGCCGGTCGACGAAGGGATCGATCATCCCCGTCGTCTGCGCCATGTCGCGAATCCAGTGGTCGGGCATTACGGACATCGGCCGCTCCATCCGGCGCGGTCGCGCCCGCGCGACCGCCGCATCGATATTTAGTAGCCGATGGAGGTGTTACCTACAAGGCAGGCCTGCGGCTTATTTATGGCGCGCCCCGCCGGACTCGGGATCGTCGTCGCGGGCCCGGCTCTGCGCCTTGCGTTTCTGGAGGTTGCGCCGAAGCTGTTCCGCCTGCCGCCGCTGCCGCTCGGCCTTTGCCGCTTCGCCGGCCGCCGTGAGCGTCGGCCGCCGATGCTCGTCCCGCCCCGCCATTTCGCCTCCGTGAGTCGCACTCGCGTCACGGCGCGATCCTGCCGACGCGATTGCGGCAGCGCAAGACCGCGCACCTTCCTTGCAGGCCGCGCGTCACTGTGGCATACACCCGCCCGCGCATCCGGCGCTGCCGTAGCTCAGTGGTAGAGCACTCCCTTGGTAAGGGAGAGGCCGAGAGTTCAATCCTCTCCGGCAGCACCATCTTTCCCGATATCCCCGCCGCATGACATACCCGCAATTGCCCGGACTTGTGCCACGCCGGGACGGCGCTTTAGGGTGAGGCTGGGGAGACACCGAAGGGTGCGATGACCGATCCCGTTGCCGGCGGTCCGGCACAACCAGGCAAGATCGCGAGTGCGGCCAGCGCGCCGGCAGGCATGCCGACCGGCGGCCTTGCCGCGCAGGGACGCGCGCTGGAGGAGAAGCAGGCCTTTGCAGAGGCCGCGCAGCTCTACGCGCTCTGGACCGGCATGGCGCCGCGCGATCCTGCCGCCTGGGCCGCGCTGGGCCGGGCCGAAATGCGCTGCCTGCGCGGCCGGGCGGCCGCGGCAGCTTTGAGCGAAGCCGCGCGGCTGGCGCCACGCGCCTACGCCATCCATCGCGATCTGGCCGCCGTCCTGACCGCCATCGGCCGCGCCGCCGAAGGCCAAGCGATGCTGCGGGCCCATTTCGCACAGTTTCCGCTGCTCGCGCTGCCGAGCCAGGCGCCGGTCGACGCGCCGGCTATCCTCATTTTCCGCGGTTTCAGCGGTACGCGCGCCGTTCTGGTGCGCAGCCGCATGCATGGCACGCGCGCAATGTTGCGCGGGGGCCATATGTCGCTCGAAGGATTGCTGGATCAGGACCGCATGCGGTCCATCGAATATACCGTCGCCGGCAACAATCTGAATTCATCGCCGCCGCCCGCCGCCTCGGTGTGGTTCAACAGCATCGCCGACCCCGATCTCGAACGCGAGACGCTTCAGTCGCTGACGGATCATCTGGAGGCGACCGGGCGCGCCTGCGTGAACCCTCCGGCGCGGGTGCTCGCGACCACGCGCGACGGCAATGCCCGCCGGCTGGCGCGTATTCCGGACATGGTGGTGCCGCGGACCCTCCGCGTTCCCGTTGCCGGGCGACCCACCGCCGAAATTGCCGCCGAGATCGCCGAGCATGGCCTTACTCCCCCGCTGGTCCTGCAACGGGCAGGGACCATACTGGCCGATGCGCCGGTGCTGGCGCGCAAACGCGACGACATCGACGCATTCATCGTCGCAAACGCGGGCGACGAGTTCATCTATGCCGCCACCTACATCGACAACCCATATCGCGACCGACTGTACAACCGGAAACGGATGTTCTTCATCGACGGCAAGCCTTATCCCGCCGCCTCCCATCTCGACGAGGACTGGGCGGTGAAAAGTGCGAACCGTCGAAAGGTCATGGCCCCTCATGTCTGGATGATGGAGCAGGAGCAGGAATTCCTGGTCGATCCCGAGGCGTCGATCGGCGGCCTTGCCTTCTCGACCCTCGCCGAACTGCCCGATGCCATCGGCCTCGACTTCTTCGGCGTCGACTTCTCCGTCCTGCCGGACGGACGGCCGCTCGTCTACGCCGTCGGCGCCGCGATGGAGCCGGGCTTCGACCAGCCGCGCAGTTTCCCCTATACGCGACCGCATCTGCAGCGTATCGCCCAGGCCTTCCGCACCATGCTCGCGACACGGGTCGCCCCGCGCCCTCCCCTGCGATAGATCGCCGCCCGAGCGGCGAAAGATCGTGCCGATAGGCCCCCCGCCGCGTATCCTTTCGACCGGCACGCTACAGCTGCACAGGAGCCGGCATGGACATCGATGCCCTGCTACTGGCGCGTATCCAGTTCGCGTTCACCGTCTCGTTCCACATCCTGTTCCCGTCCTTCACCATCGGGCTGGCCAGCTATCTCGCCGTGCTCGAAGGGCTGTGGCTATGGCGGAAGCAGGATGTCTATCTGCGCCTGTACCGCTACTGGTCGAAGATATTCGCCCTGTCCTTCGGCATGGGCGTCGTCTCCGGCATCGTCATGAGCTACCAGTTCGGCACCAACTGGGGGCCGTTCGCGGAACGGACGGGCCCGGTGCTGGGGCCCTTGCTGGGATATGAAGTCCTGACGGCCTTCTTCCTGGAGGCCGGCTTCCTTGGGGTAATGCTGTTCGGCATGGGCCGTGTCGGGCGCGGCCTGCATTTCACGGCCACGCTGATGGTCGCCGTCGGCACGCTGATATCGGCCTTCTGGATTCTCTCCGCCAACAGCTGGATGCAGACACCGGCCGGCCACGCGATCGTCGACGGCGTCTTCATGCCGGAGGATTGGTGGGCGGTCATCTTCAACCCGTCCTTCCCCTACCGGCTGGTCCATATGGTGCTGGCGGCTTATCTGACGACCGCCTTTGCGGTGGGCGCAGCCGGGGCCTGGCATCTGCTTCGCGACCGCAGCGACGCCGCGGCGCGAACGATGTTTTCGATGGCGATGTGGATGGCCGCAGCGGTCGCGCCGTTGCAACTGGTGGCCGGCGACCTGCACGGGCTGAATACGCTGGAGCACCAGCCGGCAAAGGTCGCGGCCATGGAGGGGCATTGGGAAACGCGTGCCGGGCAGCCGCTGTTCCTGTTCGGCTGGCCCGACATGGCGGCAGAAGAGACGCGGTTCGCCGTCGCCGTGCCGAAGCTGGGCAGCCTTATCCTGACCCACGACAGCGAGGGCACCGTTCGGGGTTTGAAGGAATGGCCGCCGGAGGAAAGGCCGAACGCGACGATTCTGTTCTGGAGCTTCCGGATAATGGTCGGGCTCGGCCTGCTGATGATCGCGACGGGCTTGGCCAGCCTGTATCTGCGGGTGCGCCGGCGGCTTTATGAAACGCCGGCCATGCATCGGCTCGCGCTGGCCATGGGTCCTGCGGGCTTTATCGCCATCCTCGCCGGCTGGGTGACGACGGAGGTCGGCCGGCAGCCCTATCTCGTCTACGGGCTGATGCACCGGACGGAGGGCGTGTCGCCCGTCGCAGCACCGGCCGTCGCCGGCTCGCTGATCGCGTTCGTCGTCGTCTACCTCGCCGTGTTCGGCGCCGGCATCTGGTATCTGCTGCATCTGATGCACCGGCCGGTTCCGATGGCGGCCGGCCCCGTGGAGCCGGAGGACGAAGCACCGCCGCCGGTCCTGGCAGGGCGCGATTTCGAAGGAGAGGCGCCATGACGATCGACCTCCCGCTCGTCTGGGCCGTGCTCATCGCCACTGCCGTCCTGCTCTATGTGACCATAGACGGGTTCGACCTGGGCGTGGGGATACTGTTCCCCACGATCCGCAACGAAAAGGACCGCGACACGGCGATCAACAGCATCGCACCGGTCTGGGACGGCAACGAGACCTGGCTGGTGCTGGGCGGCGGCGGACTGTTCGCGGTGTTCCCGCTGGCATACTCCGTTCTTTTCACGGCGCTCTATGCGCCGCTGATCGCGATGCTGCTCGCGCTGGTATTCAGGGGCGTGGCGTTCGAGTTCCGGTTCAAGGACCCGCGGCATCGCCCCTATTGGGACATCGCCTTCGCGGGTGGCTCGATCTTCGCGACGATCTGTCAGGGCATCGTGCTCGGCGCCTTCGTGCAGGGCATCGCCGTGGCCGATGGCCGGTATGCCGGCGGGTGGTTCGACTGGCTGTCCCCGTTCAGCCTCTTCTGCGCCGTGGCATTGCTGGCCGGCTACGCCCTGCTGGGGGCGACCTGGCTGGTAATGAAGACCGAGGCCGATCTGCGGCGCCGGATGCAGTCGCTCGTGCTGCCGCTGACGGCGGCGGTGCTGCTCGCCATCGCCGGAACCAGCCTGTGGACGCCGCTGCTCAATGCGACCATCGCCGACCGCTGGTTCGTCTGGCCGAACCTGCTCTGGCTGTCGCCGGTCCCGCTGCTGGTCCTGATATCCGGCGGGATGATCTGGCGGGCGGTCCGCCGGCAGCACGACGTGCAGCCCTTCCTGTTCGCGCTCGCCCTGTTCCTGCTGTCCTATCTCGGCCTCGGCATCAGCCTGTTCCCGAACATCGTGCCGCCGGACATCGACATCTGGATGGCCGCCGGGCCGGATGCAAGCCTGGGCTTCCTGCTGATCGGAACCGTGGTTCTGCTGCCGACGGTCCTGGCCTATACCGGCTATGTCTACTGGATTTTCCGCGGCAAGGTGCGGGACGAGGGATACCATTGACGCAGGCTCGCCTGCGCCGTCTGCTCTGGTTCTTCGCCCTCTGGGCTGCCGGGGTTCTGACCGTCGGCGCCGTCGCCTATCTGCTGCGCGCGATCGTGGGTTTCGTCTACGGTCCCGCCGCATGACAGCCGCCGCCTATTCCTCCTAAGATGATGCCCACTCCGGCCGCCATGCCCCGGCGGACGGCAAGAACGCACAGGGAGGGACGGGCGCATGCGCTGGATACGCTACGAGGCCGACGGCAAGGCCCATTACGGCATCCTGGAAGGCAACGAGATCGCAGAGGTCCAGGGCGACCCCTTCGACGGCTATGAGACGACGAGGACGCGGCGCCGGCTCGATGCCGTCAAGATTCTGGTCCCTGTTCCCAATCCGCCGAACTTCTATGCGGCCGGCCTGAACTATCCCGAGCATGTGATGGAGATGGCCCACAAGAAGGGCGAGACCCCGAAGCTGCCGGAAGCCGCGGATATCGGCTATCGCTCCGCCAACGCGCTGATCGCCCATGGCGAATGCATCGTCATCCCCGCCGACGCGACCGAACGGGTTCAGTACGAAGGCGAGATCGTCGTCGTGATCGGCAAGACGGCGAAGAACCTGACCGAAGAGAACGCGCTGGACTGCGTGCTGGGCTACACCATCGGCAACGATGTCAGCGAACGGACCTGGCAGCAAAACGACCGGACCCTATGGCGCGGCAAGAATTCCGACACCTTCAAGCCGATGGGACCCTGGATCGAGACCGATCTGGATGTCGATGCGGCGATGACGACGGTGCGCCTGAACGGCAAGGACGAGATCGCCTTCCGCACCAACAGCATGATCTTCGGCATCCGCACCTTCCTGGCGCGCATGTCGAAATACCTGACGCTCCACCCCCGCGACATCGTCTGGATGGGAACCGAGGGCGCCACGGGAAACATCAAGCATGGCGACGTGGTGGAGGTGGAGATCACGGGGCTCGGCCTGCTTCGCAACCCCGTCATCCGCGACGGGCAGTAACGGCCGGCGGGCATCCTGCGACGCATCGCCCATTGGCGAAAACGGCCGGAATTACTAATTTAGTACCGATAGGGGAATTTCGATCCGCGAGGAGGAGACACCGACATGTCCTACACATTGGAACAGTTCGCCAAGGACGCGCATGACGCGATTGCGGCCGATCCGGGCCCCAAGGGGCGCGAGAAGGTTCGCCAGTGCCTGTCGAAGGCGCTGATGGACGACCAGTTCATCAGCAAGCATCTCGGCGACCAGGCCACGTCGCAGCGCGAGATCCTGTACGAAGATCCCGATTTCGGCTTCGTCATCCTGGCGCATGTCTACAAGGGCCCGAAGGATTCCAGCCCGCACGATCACGGCCATGCCTGGGCCATCTACGGCCAGGGCTATGGCGAGACCACGATGAACGTGTACCGCAAGGTCAAGGAGCCCAAGGACGGCCAGCCCGGCTTGGCGGCCGTCGAAGGCAGCTATGTGATGAAGCGCGGCGACGCCTATCTCTACAACGAGGGCGACCTCCACTCGCCGCATCGCACCTCCGAGACGCGCCTGATCCGCATCGAAGGCGTGAACATGGAGACGGTGAAGCGCGACAAGTACGAGGTTGCGCCGAAGCAGGCGGCCTGATCCGCTGCCGATGGACGATCGAGCGGGGCGGCCTTGTGCCGCCCCGTTTCATTTTGGGCTCGGCCCGCCCGCCCCGACGATCCGCAAGCCGTGCTTTTCCTCGCGGGCCCGGAACAGATGCGCGATGAGGTCGCCGCCATGACCCATGGCGACGGCCTCCGCATAGACCGCATGCACGGCATCGTTCAGCGCAATCCGGGTTCCCACCGACTCCGCGAGGTCGCGCGCCAGCGCGGCATCCTTCATCGCGTTCGCGATCTCGAACTGATAGCCGTCCAGCCGCCCCTCGGTCACGGCCGGCATCAGCCGCTGCATGATGACGTTGCAGGCCGAACCGGCCAGCAGGACGCGCGCCAGCTTGTCCAGATCGACCCCGGCGGCGGCGGCCGTCGTCATCGTCTGCGTGACCAGGCAGGACATGCCCATGGTGATGAAGTTGTTGGCGATCTTCGCCGAATGGCCGGCGCCGCACGGCCCGAAATGCTCCACCGTCTCGGAATAGCAGTCGAGGATCGGCCGCAACCGCCCGAAGGCCGCATCCGACCCGCCGACGAGGCTGAGCAGCCGTCCCGCCTCGGAATCCTTGGGCCCGCGCGTGACCGGGGCGTCGGCCATCTCGATCCCGCGTTCCGCCAGCGCCGCGGCCAGCCGCCGGGTGGAGGCCGGATCGCTGGTCGAGCAATCGACGACCAGCAGGCCGGGCCGCGCCGCCTCGGCGACGCCGCCGGGACCGAGCAGGACCGCTTCCACCTGCGGGCTGGCGGTCACGCACAGCATCACCACATCCGACCGTTCCGCGAGCGCGCGCGGCGTCGGCGCCTCGGCCGCCCCCTGCGCGACGAGGTCCTCCACCGGTGCCCGGTTGCGGTGCGCCATCACCGTCAGCGGCCATCCCTTGCGCAGGATGTTCTTGGCCATGCCATGGCCCATCAGGCCCACGCCGATGAAGCCCACCCGCTCGGTCATGCTCGTGCTCCCCGTGCTGTTGCGCTAGGCTGGGCCACCCCGACCGGAGAACTGCCCTGCGCCTCGCGATCCTCGCCGCCGCCATCCTCTGCCTGTTGCCGGGCGCGGTCTTCGCCCATGACGGTCCGCTGGACCGGATGGGCTGTCACGCCGATGCGGTCGCCCGCAACTACCACTGCCATGTCGGCCCGCTCGCCGGCCGCAGCTTCGCCGGCCGGGAGGATGCCTTGCAGGCGCTGCGGCGTCAGCAGGCCGCCGATCCCGGCCGGACGGTGGGCGAGACGCCGCGCGGCTGCTGCATGATCTGCCGCGAGGGCAAGCCCTGCGGCGACATCTGCATACCGGCCGACCAGGTCTGCCGCCGGCCGGCCGGTTGCGCCTGCAATGCGCTGGGGCGTTAGGACTTCACCGACCAGGCGCCGTCGATCGGCAGGGTCGCCCCGTTGATCTCGCTCGCCCCGTCCGAGCACAGGAAGGTCACGAAGGACGCCACCTGCTCCGGCTTGACGAAGCGCCGCGAGGGCTGGCGGATCGCCATCAGATTGTACTCGGCCTCCTCGAAGGTCTGGCCGGTCTTCTCCATATGCGCATTGACCACGCGCATGCTGTGCGTGCCCAGAATCCAGCCGGGGCAGACCGCGTTGCAGGTGACGCCGCTCTCCGCCACCTCCAGCGCGATGCCCTTGGTCAGGCCCAGCATGGCCGCCTTGGTCGTCACGTAGTCGATGCGGTTCGGCACCGCCAGCAGGGCATAGATGGACGAGATGTTGATGATCCGGCCCCAGTTGCGCTCAAGCATCTTCGGCATCGCCTCGCGCGCTGCGTAGAAGGCGGCCGAGAGGTTGACGCGCAAGGCGCGCTCCCAGGCGTCGTCGGGGAAGTTCTGGAACTTGTCCGAATGGCGGACCCCGGCATTGTTGACCACGATGTCGAGCGATCCCAGCGCGGTCTCGGTCTCCGCCACCATCTTCTTGATCGCGGCCGGATCGTTCAAATCGGCGATCCGATAGTCCACCTTGACACCGTAATCCGCGATCATCCGGTCGCGCTGCTTCTCGATCTTTTCGGGATCGCGGAAGCCGTTGAGCATGACGTTGGCGCCGGCCTCGGCCAGCGCATTGGCGATGGCGATGCCGAGGCTGCCGGACGAGCCGGTGACGAGCGCGCCTTTTCCCTTAAGCATTCTTGTACCTCCCTGGATTGTCCCCGATTGCGGCCCGGTCGGCCGCGCGGATGCGGTACCTTAGCCCTTGAAGAAGCGCATGAACCAGCCGAAGAGTTCGTCCGGCGCATGTTCGGGAACGTAGTGGCCGCAAGCGATGGGACCGCCCGTCACCTCGCCGGCGATCCGGTCGCGCCAGATGTCGAGAACGTCCTTGTAGACCTTGCCGGTATGGCTGTCGGCGCCCCAGACGACCAGGGTCGGGCATTTCACCTTGTTGCCGGCCTTGTAATCCGCCTCGTCCAGCTCGAAGTCGATGGTCGCGCAGGCGCGATAGTCCTCGCAGCTCGCATGGATCGTCTTCCAGTTGAAGCAGCGGACGTATTCGGCGAAGGCTTCCTTGGTGAAGGGGGCGAGGCCGATGCCCTTCTTGCCCAGCTTCTTCTCCATGTACCACTCGGCCGGAACCGCGGCCATCATCCGCTCGGGGAAGTCGTAGGGCTGGATCATGAAGACCCAGTGCCACGAGTTCGTCGCCCAGTTCTTCGAGGTATGGGTCCAGACGTGATAGCTGGGCAGGATATCGACGAAGGCCGCGCGCTGGATTCGCTCCGGATGGTCCAGGGACATGCGGTGCGCAGTGCGCGCGCCGCGGTCGTGGCCCGCGACCATGAAGGTCTTGTAGCCCAGCGCCTCCATCACATCGACCTGGTCCTGCGCCATGGCGCGGAAGGAATAGGGTGCATGCCGCTCGTCGGTCGGCGGCGCCGAGCTGTCGCCATAGCCGCGCAGATCGGCGGCCACGACATGGAAATGCTCGGCCAGCCGGTTGGCGATCTTGTGCCAGGACACATGGCTCAGCGGGTTGCCGTGCAGCAGCAGCAGCGGCGGGCCGCTGCCGCCGTGCTTCAGGCGGATGCGCGCACCGCCGCTGGTTTCGATATCGGTCTGGGTAAACCCTTCGAACATGCCGTCTTCCTCCCTCGGCGCCGTTGGCGCGCCTGCGGGAGGGAGACTAGCACTCGAAATTGCGTCGCGATATCGCTTCGCAACCGCTCAACCGGCCAGGGCGACCAGCCGCATCAGCTCGCCGACCGCACCGGCTTCCGGCAGCTCGCGGCACAGCCGCACCGCCCGCTCCGCCCCCTTCTCGCCCAGCAGGCCGGCGGCGTTGGAGCGGAACTTGTCCTCCAGCTCCGGCACGCTCAACGGGTTCTGCGGGTCGCCCTTGGGGAACATCCAGGTCGTCTGGTGTTTCGTGCCGTCCTTCAACGTGATCGTGACGCGGGCCGGGAAATTCTTCGGGTACAGCGTGTTCAACTCGTCGTCGGCCAGGACCTCGGTCTTGGCCAGCACGCCGCGGACCGCCGGGTCCTCCACCCTGTCGGGGCGGAACTGCGCCTGTCCCAGCGTCCGGTCCACCGCCGCCACCGCCATGCAGAAGGGCACGCTGATCCGGGCCGCCATCGAGCCATGCGGATCGTAGTTGGAGAAATGCGTGGTGACGGTGCGATAGGTCTCCAGCGTCAGCTTGGCGATGTCCGCCGGCTTCACGTCGTGCCGGTTGACCAGTTCCAGCGTGGCGCCGATGGGCGCATGGCTCGCCAGGATCGACGGATAGTATTTGAACCCGTTCTCCAGGATCTCCCATTTGGTGCCCAGGCCGGCGGCCAGCACCTCCGGCCGCGGCGCCTCGGTGAAGGCGGCGAGATAGCCCTTGTTCCGCTCCAGGATGGCGGGCGGCGCGGTGCCGCCGATGGCGGCCAGCTCGGCGCCCATGATGCCGTTCATCGCCGACTTGCCGGGATGCACGCTCTTGGTCATGTCGCCGGATTCGAAGAAGGCGTTGAGGCCGGCGGCCTGGGTGCCGGCAAAGCCCAGCGCCATCTCCGTGCGGTCCGCATCGAGGCCCAGCGCACGGGCCGCGGTGGCGCCGGCGCCGAAGGTGCAGTTGGTGGCGGTGGAGTGCCACTTCTCGTAATGGCTCGGCATCACCGCCATGCCGACCCGCGACGCGACCTCGTAGCCCGCGACCACCGAGGCGAGCATCTCGCGCCCCGAAAGCCGCCGCGCCTCGGCCATCGCCAGCGCCGCCGGGATCACGACAGACGAGATATGCGCCAGCGCGCCCTTATGCGTGTCGTCGTTGTCGGCGGCGTTCGACAGCACGCCGTTGGCGAAGGCCGCCAGCGGCGCGCGCGAGGCCAGCCCCCTCGCCCCCACGACATGCGCCTCGCCCTTGGCACCGAAGGACGCGACATACTCGCTGGCGACCCGGGTCTTCTCGCTGTCGACCTCCCAGGCGGCCAGGCAGCAGCCGAGATCGTCCAGCACCAGGTTGCAGGCCTGCTCGACGGCAGCCTGCGGCAAATCCTCGAAACGCAGGCCCGAGACGAACTCGGCAAGGCGGCGTGTCTCATGCATGGGGCGATCCTCCGGTTGCGACGGCCTTTGCGGCCTTTCCGCCATTAACGCACAGGCCCCGGCCACCCGCCACCCGGCCGCCAAGGATGGCGGCCGCGCCGCGAACGCATGGCTCCGAGTCGACAATTAAAAATTGATCGATAAATTGCCATAATCTACTTTTAAGAAATGCTTCCGGCACTTGAATTGCAGTATTTGTTCCCTATATGTTCACGGCCACTTCCAGGAAAACCGCCATGCCCGACACGATCCCACCGCGGCAACCCGGCTTCCGCGGCTATCTAGCCGAGCTGCGGGCCGATCCTGCCATCCCGTTCTGGCTGCGGGTTCTGTGCCTCCTGATGGCCGCCGCCATGCTGGTGGACGGCCTCATGCTGGTGGACTTTGCCGTCTTCCTCCGCCCGAGCCTGTCGCCCTGCCCAGGTTACTACCTGCCTTATTTCCTGCTGCCTAAGGGGCTGTCATGGGGCGTGATGACGGCGAGCTACCTGTCGATTGCCTGTCTGCCTCCAACCCTTCGCTGGCGCCGCCCGATTATCCTTCTGGCCTGCCTCGCCGGCTGTTTCACGTTGCCTGCAATGCTTTTTTCCGAGATTTCTTTTTTCCTCACCCTGCTCTTCGATGTCTGGGACCCTCTTCCCAAAAGCTGCGATCTCCTTTTCAGAAGCCCTGCCCTCCTGCCCGTCGGTTCCATCGCACTGGTTCTGCTGCTCTTGTATTTCCAGGTCATTTTCCTGGTGGAGCGGAAACCATGACTGCGCGTTGGTTGCCGTTTGGCAAGTTCCGTCCGCTGATCCGAACCCTCGCAGTCAAGATCGGGGTGAAAGTAGACCGGGTCATAACCGCCCTTTCGGACACCCCGTTCGTCAGGGTTTCGGCCAGGACCGTGTCAGCACTTCTCGGCTTCGTGATCCTCGCGCAGTCGGTCAACCTCCTGCTTACGGATATGGAGCCGCTGCGGCAGATTTATACAAATTCCGTCGATCACTGCCGCGATCAAAACCTCTCGGATTTCAGAATTTTACAGGTTGCATTCTGCATCGTCTTTCCTGTCGGATATTTCGTCCTGGCATTCTATCCAACGAACCGACCAGAATGGCGCGCCGTCACCTGGTTTTCCACAGAAATCGGCCTTCTGTCTGCACCGGCTGCGTCCGTCGTGGATCTATTAATTCGTCTCAATTTAGACTGGCTTCTTATACGCGGAAACTGCGACCTACGACCGATATACGAATCCATCGCCCTCACGGTAAACCCGATCTTCTTTTTCTGCGTCCTGCTGATCCTGTCTATCCTGCTCTGGCACAGCAGGCGAGCGGATCGCAGAAGCCAGAAACAACATCAAGGATACAAAAATGGCTGATAAAAATTCAAATATACCGGCTCCATCTGGAATCTTCGATATCCACGATGCTGCCGCGGCCGAAGCCGTCGCCTCACAACTTCCAGGTCGAGAAAATGGCCCTGCCGACGCCTATCGTCACCTTCTCGGAGCTGCCGAGTTATCCCGCCAATATAAAGAAAGAACGGCAAGATTCATTCTCGATGCGAATGAACTTTTCTTCTTTGAAAGCAAGGAAGCAAAGGAGATGGATTACCACAACAACGCCATCGGCATCGAGATCGGCAAGACGGCGAAGAACTGGGACGAAGTGATTGCCATGAGCCGGGCTGCTATCGACGCCGCCGGTATCGACGGCAAGGGAGACCGGCCCGACGCTGTGCGCTGGTTGCCGCCGGACCAGTGGCGAAAAAACCCGAAATACGAGCACGATCCGAAGCGGGAAATGCCGACGGAAGAGACCAACTGGTACACCAACCCCAACCGCCCCGACGGGATCGATTGGATCGGCGGCTATGTTCCGAATCCTTTGCCTAGGAAGCGGCTACCGGATATTCCGACCGATATGGCGCGTTCTCGGCGAGAAACGGTGCCGCTCGCGGCAATGACCGAGGCCGAGATGCGCCGCGCGATGAAAAGCGATGCCTATTGGACCGCAGGCCATCCCGAGCATCGCGCCGCGCAGCAGGCCGTCCGGGCATGGCACGACAACCGCTACGGCACCGCGCCGTCACCTCTCGACGCCGCCGGCCGGATGCGTCCGGTACCGGCCGCAGCACCGCATATCGCCCGGACCAGCGCGCGTGCCGATGCGTCGGCGCTCGCCTTGCCCCGGCGCATGGCGGCGGCTCAGCCCCCTGCGCCGGGTGGCCTGTTTACAAATGATGACATCCAGCAAAAGGCGACGCCGGACCAGGAGAACGCGCAGGCGTTGGACCTGCTTTTGCGCTTCGCCCGGGACGCTCTGCGGAGCGGGGATGCCAGCGGCCTTCCCGACGCGGTGGACCGCGGCCTCGGCGGCCTGTTTCCCGCCACCCCGCCCGGCCGGCCCGCGCCTTGGCGCCAGGCGGTGCAGGACACGATCAACGACCTCGCGGGCAGCGGCCGGCACGCAACGGCGGATGCCGAGCCCCTGCGCGACGACGGCGAGATCGGGCCCAGGACCGTCGCAGCCTTCGGCCGCACGCTGACCGGCGCCGGCCCAGACCGCTTCGTCCGGCGCCTCGCCCAGAATCTCGGATTTGCCTGAACCGTCGCCCTCCCGGCTCCGCCGGGAGGGTTCCTCCGTTCCGACCCACGGACCTGCATCATGAGCGATATCCTTGAACCGCAAAGAAGTCGCGGCTTCCGCGGCTATCTAGCCGAGTTGCGGGCCGATCCTGCCATCCCGTTCTGGCTGCGGGTTCTGTGCCTCTTGATGGCCGCCGCCATGCTGGTGGACGGCCTCATGCTGGTGGACTTTGCCGTCTTCCTCCGCCCGAGCCTGTCGCCCTGCCCAGGTTACTATCTGCTGTATTTCCTGCTGCCGAAGGGACTTTCATGGGGCGTGATGACGGCGAGCTACCTGTCGATTGCCTGTCTGCCTCCGACCCTTCGCTGGCGCCGCCCGATAATCCTTCTGGCCTGTCTCGCCGGCTGCCTCGCGATGCCCGCGATATTTCTTTCCAACGTTCTTCTAATCGGCGCGCTTTTCAGTTCCGAGTATATGCTGCCCGACACTTGCGTGCTTTTGTTCAGAAGCCCCGCCCTGCTGTCCGTCAGCTTGATCGCGCTGGTCCTGCTGCTCCTCTATTTCCAGGTCATCTTCCTGGTGGAGCGGAAGCCATCGGCCGCGTATCGGTTGCCGTCCCGCAAGCTCCATCCGCCGACCCGAAACCTCGCCGCCAGGATCGCAGTGCAGGCAGACCGGGTCATAACCGCCCTTTCGAACGCGCCCTACGTCAGGGTTGGCATCAGAACGGCGTCCGCGCTTCTCGGCTTCGCGAGCCTCGCTCAGTCGGTCAACATCCTGCTTACGGAGTTGGAACCGCTCCGGCAGATTTATACAGATATCATCGACCCATGCCTTAACCACGAGATCTCGGACTTCCGGATCCTACAGGTTGCCTTCAGCATCGTCTTGCTTGGCGGATATTTCGTCCTGGCATTCTATCCAACGAACCGACCGGAACGGCGCGCAGTCACCTGGCTCACCACAGAAATCGGGCTGTTATCCGCGCTGGCCGCGCTCGTCGCGAACCGGTTCGTTCGTCTCGATATTGAAGGGCTACATATACGTGAAGCTTGCAAGTTTCAACCAATCTACGAAACCATTTGTCTTACGATAAGCCCGATATTCTTCTCCGTATCTCTGCTGATCCTGTTCGTCCTTCTCTGGCACAGCAGACGCACGGAACGCAGAACCCAACAATTTCAAGGAAACGAAAATGGCCGATAAGACTTTCGAGACAGCGACCCCATCCGGCATCTGGGGCATCAAAAGGGCTGCCGAGGCCGCAGCGGTCGCGTCGCAGTTGCCGGGCCAACAAAGCGGCCCTGCGGACGCCTATCGTCACTTGCTTGGATCCGCTGAGTTAACCCGAAGAAAGGGTGAGTATCTCGCGCGGATCATCCTCGATTTGAATGAGATCATCTCTCTCGAAAGCAGGGAAGCAAAGGAGATGGATTACCACAACAACGCCATCGGCATCGAGATTGGCAAGACCGCCAAAAGCTGGGGCGAGGTTATCGTGAGGAGTCGAGCCGCCATCGACGCCGCCAGTATCGACGGCAAGGGAGACCGGCCCGACGCTGTGCGTTGGTTGCCGCCGGACCAGTGGCGGAAAAACCCGAAATACGAGCACGATCCGAAGCGGGAAATGCCGACGGAAGAGACCAACTGGTACACCAACCCCGGCCGTCCCAACGGCATCGACTGGATCGGCGGCGGCATTCCGAACCCTCTCGCCCGGAACAAATGAGGGGATTTGGACCCTTACCGGATACTTCGGCCCATATCGCCATTCCCCCAAGAACGCCGCCGACGTCTCGCCCGGCCTCTCGGCTTCGCGTAAGCGAACGGCAATGCGGCGGGACGTCCCGATGTCGCGCGCGGCCCGCCGCGATGCCTCAGCGGCCGGTAAAGACCGGGCTGCGCTTTTCCATGAAGGCGGTGCGGCCTTCCTTATAGTCCTGGCTGTCGAAGCAGCGGCGGCCGAGTTCGGCCACAAGCGCCGGATCGCGGTCGGCCGGATCCTTCAGCAGGTCGGCGATGGTGAGCTTGGAGGCCAGGATCGACAGCGGCGCATTGTCCACGATGGTCGCCGCATAGTCTCGGGTCATCGCTTCCAGCTCCGCGGCCGGGACCACCCGGTTGACGAGGCCGATGCGCAGCGCCTCCTCGGCCGGAACGCGCCGGGCGCTGAACAGGATGTCGCGGGCGTAGGCCGGCCCGACCAGCGAGATCAGCCGGCGGATATGCAGCGGCGAATAGGCGATGGAGAGCCGCGCCGCGGGGATGCCGAGCTGCGAGTCGTCGGAGACGAAGCGCATGTCGGCGACCATCGCCAGCGCCAGACCGCCGCCCAGGCAATAGCCGCGGACCATCGCGATCAGCGGCTTCTCGATGGAGGCCAGCTTCTCGCGCGAGGCATCGCTGATGCGGGCATATTCCTCGGCCGCGTCGGCGTTGGCGCGCACCTTCTCGAACTGCGAGATATCGGCGCCGGAGACGAAGGCCTTGTCGCCCGCGCCCTTCATCACCACGACGCGGACGCTGTCGTCGGCGCTGAAATCGTCGACGATCTGGGACAGCGCCTCCCACATCTCCATCGACATGGCGTTGCGGCGGGCCGGGTTGTTGAAGGTGATCCAGCCGATCCCGTTGTCCTTCTCGGCCAGCATCTTGTCGGTATTGAGCGCGAGCATATGCCCTCCTGGGTCTGCGCCATCCGCTTGCTTCGTCGGGCTCAGCATGCGGGACGAGGAACGAGGCCGCCCCGTCCCGAGCGCGACGAAGGGCGAGGCGGCAATTCTGGCGGCGTTGTTATCAAACAATGCCCGCGGCGCGAAGCCCCGCAATCTGCTCCGCGTCGTAGCCGAACTGATGCAGAACGTCGTCCGTATGCTCGCCCAGCTCGGCGGTGGGGATGCGGATGGCGTCCGGCTCGGGCGTGCGCGACATGTTGATCGGCTGCCCGACAACCTGGGTGTCGCCGGCCTCCGGCGACTGCATCGGCCGCGCCATCTGCAGGTGCTGCACCTGGGGATCGTTGAACACCTGGTCGATGCTGTTGATCGGTCCGCAGGGAACGCCCGCCTCGTTCAGCAGCTTCACCCAGTCGGCGCTCGTTTTCGTCTTCACCATCGCCTCGATGGCGACGTTCAGCGCCTCGCGGTTCTTCGAGCGCGCCTCGAAGCTGCCGAAGCGCGGATCGGCCAGCAGGTCGCCCAGCCCCGCCGTCTTGCAGAAGCGCTCGAACAGCACCGCGCCCGAGGCCGCGATGTTGATATGCCCGTCCGCGGTCTTGAACACGCCGGTCGGAATACTGGTCGGGTGGTTGTTGCCCGCCTGCTTCGGCACCTCATGCGCCATGAGCCAGCGCGCGCCCTGGAAATCGAGCATCGCGATGATCGATTCCAGCAGCGAGGTATGGACCCACTGCCCCTCGCCCGACACCTCGCGCTCCAGCAGCGCCATCAGGATCGCCTGGAACAGGAAATGTCCCGCGGTCAGGTCGCAGATCGGGATGCCGACGCGCACCGGTCCCTGGCCCGGCAAGCCGGTGATGGACATCAGGCCGCCCATACCCTGGGCAATCTGGTCGACGCCCGGCCGCTTGCCATAGGGGCCGTCCTGGCCGAACCCGGCGATGGAGCCGTAGACGATGCGCGGATTGACCTTGCGGCACGCCTCATAGTCGATGCCCAGCCGGTGCTTCACCTCGGAGCGGAAGTTCTCGATCACCACATCGGCCTTGGCGACGAGGCGGAAGAACACTTCCTTGCCCTTCGGGTCCTTCAGGTTCAGCGACAGGCTGCGCTTGTTGCGGTGCAGGTTCTGGAAATCGAAATTGTTCCGCTCGCCCGTGACCCCGCCCTTGTCCTTATTGATGGCGGACGGCGCCTCGATCTTGATCACATCGGCGCCCCAATCCGCGAGCTGGCGCGCACAGGTGGGGCCGGCGCGGTGCGCGGTCAGGTCGATCACGGTATAGCGCGACAGGGGCAGCTTGCGGACCTGCGCCTCAAGGGCGGCGTTGGAAATGGGGCTCTCGGGCATGGGGCGTCTCCTCGGCAGCGGGGCGCGGGCGTCGCTGAATCGCGACCGTTCCTAGCGCGCCATGAATGTCGGGCGATCATGCGGCGCGGTCCGCCCCGGGCGCAAGCGCATTGCGACCGTCGATTGTTGAGGGCGCATGCCCGTGCTAGCGTCGCCGCATGCACGACCTTCTGGTCATCGGAGCCGGCCTCGCCGGACTCGCCGCCGCCCGGCATGCGGCATCCGCCGGAGCGAACACGGTCATCGTCGAGACACAGCCGCTCTATGGCGGGCTTGTCGCGAATGTCGAGCATGTGGACGGCCTCTCCGATGCGGCGGGCGAGCCCACCTCGGGCATGATGCTGGCGATGGAGCGGCTGGAAGCCGCCATGGAACAGGGCGCGGAGCTTCTGGAAGCCGAGGTTCTCGGCCTCGCGCCCGGCACCGGGGGGTTCGCCGTAACCACCTCCGCCGGTTCGCGGCCGGCCCGCGCCGTTCTCGTTGCGACCGGCGGCAAGCTGCGCAAGCTGGACGTGCCCGGCGAGGATGCCTTCTACGGTCGCGGCGTGTCGCAATGCGCCGATTGCGACGGACCGATGTTCCAGGACGAGGATGTGCTGGTGGTCGGCGGCGGCGACGCCGCCGCCCAGGAGGCGCTGGTCCTGGCCGAATTCTGCCGCAGCGTGACCGTGCTCGCGCGCAGCGGGCTCAAGGCACAACCGCGCTATGCCGAACGTCTTGCGGCGCTGCCCAATATCCGTCTGCTCCGCGACCGGGCCGTCGATGCAATCCTGGGCGATGCCACCGTCACGGCGGTACGCCTGCGCGCCCCCACGACCGGCGCGGTCGAGGACTTCGCCTGCACCGGCGTCTTTCCATTCATCGGGACCGAACCGGCAGCGAATTTTCTGCCGGCCGCAGTTGTGCGCCGGAACGGGTTGGTCGAGACCGATGACGATCTGATGACGACCCTGCCCGGCCTCTATGCCGCGGGCGCCGCCCGGCTGGGCTACAGCGGACGGCTCGCCGATGCGGCAGCGGAAGGCGAGGCCGCCGCCCGAGCGGCACTCGCCTTCATCGCACGCTGACCGCCGCGGCTACGCGGTCACTTCCTTTGCGACGATCTCGTATTTGAAGGCCGCCGGATCGAGGCTGTCGAGCCGGTTCCCGGCCGTTTCCGCCTGCGGATACATCAGGAAGGGAAGCAACGGCCCCTTGCCGCCCGGCAGCTTCAGGTCATGGGCGACGTTGTAGGCCATCCAGTTGCCTTCCCACGCGCCGAACAGCGTCCGGCGGGCATCGGCCACCTTGGCATCGGTCATCGGCAGGTTCCCGGGCGGCTCCTCCAGCATGACCTTGCGCACATCTGCCGGATCGGCCGGCACCCAGCCGAAGCCCGCGAGATAGACCTCCGACCGGCAGTGCTGCGCCTTCGTCACCGTCTCGGAATTCGCGCCGAGGCTTTTGAAGCCGAACTTCGACGGCGCCACACGCAGGCCGTAGACGTCGCGCGCCGGCACCCCGGACGCGCGGCACAGGCCGACGAAAAGCGCATTCAGGTCCGCGCATTTGCCGCGCAGATTGTCGGCCTTGAGCATGGACGCGATATCGCCGACGCCGCAGCCCCTGGTCTTGGGATCGCGGGCCGTGCTGTCCACAACCCACTCATAGATGCGCCGCGCCTTGTCCATATCCGTCTTGGCGCCCGCCGTGATCCGCGCCGCGGTATCGCGCACGATCCCGTCGGTCGGCAGCAGCATCGTCGACGCGGTATAGAACTTGCGCTCCGTCGCCGTCAGCTTGGCGTCCGCGCCGGGCTTTGCCAGGTCGACGGCGCGGTCGCGGGTCGCGAAGCGGCTCTCCACTTCGACCAGAGGCGCGGGATCGTCCGGCCCCCATTCGGCATAGAGCATCTCCGTGTCGTATTTCGATTCGCGCCGGACATAGGCATTGCGGGCATTCGTGGACCAGACGCTGCCCATGGGCCGCATCCAATCCGGCTCATTCAGCGAGGGAAGCGGAATCCATGCCTTCACAACACCCTTCGGTTCCGCAATCTCCAGCCGGCTTTTCACCTGAAAGGCCCGCCAGCCCGCCGGGTGCGGCTTGAAGCTGCCGGGCGCATAAGCCGGCGGTTCGGCGGGAGCGGATGCCGCAGACGGCTGCGGAGCCGCACCCTGCGCCATGGCCGTCCGCGATACGAGCGCAAGCGACAGCGCACCGCCTGCCGCAAGGAAATGCCGTCGTTCCATCGTCATCCTCCCAATTTTCCCGGTCTACGTCGTCATGGGCCGACCAGCGCCGCCAGAGCGGCCGGGTCCAGCCCGTCCCAATCGACATCGCCCTCGGCCGCAAAGCGCGGCTTGAGGTCGCCATCGAGAATGAAGGTTGCGGGCAGCACTTCGACCCGCCATGCCCGCGTCGCCCGCCTGTCCGGATCGGGCAGCACCGTGAAGGCAGCCGGCCGGCCGGCGAAGAACCGGCGCAGGCGTACCGCGCCCTCGCCCACACCGACCGCCACAACGGCCAGTTGCTCGCCCCCGGCACGGCTGCGGAACCGTTCAAGGGCCGCCAGTTCTGGAATGCAGGGTTCGCACCAGGTGGCGAAGAAATGCACCACCACGGTCCGGCCGTGCATCGAGTGCAGATCGCGCTCCACCCCCGCCAGATCGGTCAAGCCGAGCGGCGGCGGAACGTCCGCAGTCCACGGGCTCAGCGCCGTCGAGGCAACAGGCTCAGGCAGCGCACCGGATGCCGGCAGGCCGAGCAGGCACAGGGCAATGAGGGCAACCGCAGGGCGGAAGGGCATCGGGCGCGGTCCGGCGATGCGGGTTGGGCAGCGTCACGCGCCGCCCGACCCGCTGCGCGCTACCTACGGCTTGCGCAGAGCGCAACGAGCTTGCGCAGGTCGTCCAGCCCATCCAGGCCGTCGACCGTCGCAACGATCCGAGCCGCCTGCTCGCGGCCGACGATGGGATCGACAAGGTCGTGGAACTTCTCGACCAGCTTGCCCCATTGCCGCGGCAGATCCGCATCGGGCACGCCGACATCGCCATGCTCGCGCAGGACGAGACCGCCCTTCAGCGAGACGATCACGTCGGCCTGCGACTTGGGCATGGCGGCATCGCCGACGACGAAGATACGGTCGCGCAACGACTGGATAACCGGCTCGGCCGTCTTCTCCGCCGAATAGTTGTCCAGCTTGGCCGTGCTCTGCCCCGACAGGGCCATGGCCGAGGTGAAGCGCAGGCTGAACTTGCCCTCCAGCCCCGTGGTCGGGTGCTGGATGTTGCACATCTTGAGATAGCGCATGCCGAGCCGTATCTCGACGCGCTCGATCTCCTCGGGCTTGAAACCGTGATCGGCGCGCAGCTTCTTCGCGGCCTCGATGGTGGCATGCGTGCCGTAGCAGGCGGCGTGATACTTGAACAGCACACCCGGCGTGTGGAAGACCCGGCCCAGCCCATCGGCGGCCGCTGCCGCATCGAAGGCCGGGGACTGGGTATCGGAGAAGCCCTGCTCGCACTCCAGCACATCCGGCCGCGCGACGAAGCCGCGACGGGTCAGCAGCGCCGCATACAGGCCGTTCTGCGCCGCCTTGCCCGCATGCAGCGGCTTGCACATCGTCCCGAACATCGACTTGAGCCCGGCTGCCTGCGTGCCGGCGATACCGAAGGTGTTGGCGCATCGATCAGCGTCGAAGCCGAAGAAACGCGCGGCCGCCGCCGCCGCCCCGAAAGTGCCCACGGTGCCCGTGGCGTGCCATCCGGCGGTGTAGTGCCCCTCCGTCATGCCCATGCCGACCCGGCATTCGGTCTCGATGCCGGCGGCGATGGCGGTGATGATGTCCCGGCCGCTCGCGCCATGGACCTCGGCCAGCGCCAGCAGGACCGGCATAACCGGCACCGAGGGATGGCCCGGCATCGCCTCCTGCACGTCGTCGAAGTCGAGCGCGTGGCCCATTGTGCCGTTGACCAGCGCCGCCTGAAGCATGGAGGTCTTGCGGCCGTCGGCCAGCAACGTCGCTTGGGCATTGCCGCCCTGCTCCATCGCCTCGTCGCGCACCATGCCGACCAGTGGATCGTCGACGCCGGCCAGCGTGACGCCGATCCAGTCCAGCAGGCAATGCCGCGCATAGCCGCGAACATTCTCGGGCAGCGCCTCATAGCGGAGCGACATCGCATTCTCCGCCAGCCGGCGGGTCAGCCCCTTTGCACGCGCAAGATTGACGGCCTGTTCCGACATCGCTTCCTCCTCAGCATTCCTTGCGGCTGCGCCGCTGTTGTTACCGCAACTCTCGCATGCACGGCCCGCGCGAGTCGATAGGCCCTCAGACCGTCGCGACGGGTGTCGCGGGCGATCCGACGGCACCGGGAAGGCGCAATGGCGGCGCGGTCAGAAGAAAGCGGCTGCGGCCGTTGGCATGCAGCCACTCCGCAAGCTCGGTCAGGTACCACATCTCGCCCAGATGCACGCCCAGCTTGAACAGGCAATGCTCGTGCAGGCTGAGATTCGGCCCCTTGTCGGTCCGGCGGTTCAACTGTCCCGTCTCATATTCCACCGCCCGGCTGTCGGCGACCAGGGCGGCCACGCCGCTGTCCGTCACCCATTGCAGCAGCTTCGGATCGGTTCCGTCGAGGGCGGGGCAGCGGCCGAACAGGGCCTGCGGATCGGGGTCGCCCGCCATCTCCACCAGCATCCGGCCGAAATTGGTGTGAAGGAGAAGCATGTCGCCCTCCTCCACCTCGACCTTGTCGGCATCCATCACCCGCATCAGCTCGTCGTAGCCGATGCCGCGTCCCTGACCGGGGAAATGGCGGTGCAGATCGATCAGCACGCCGCGGCCCTGGACACAGGTCTCGGCCATGTTCTGAATGCCGAGATGCATCGCGCCAAGCGCGCCTTGCCGGCCCCGACCCGTCGCCGGATCGACCACATGATGGCCGTTGTAGAAGACATTCTCCGGCACGCCGTCGCCGTCGGCATCGAACACGCCGCCGTAATGGGCGAAGGAATCCCACTGTGTCGAATACTGGTTGTAGAGCAGGACGCCGTCGTCGCAGGTGACGTCGGTCAGGTTGGCATGCGCCACAGAAAGCCGCAGGTTGAACGCCACCTGGCCCTCGCGCATGACCGGCTGCAATACCGGCGGCAGACGGCGCGGGTTCAGCTTTGTGCCGCCGGGCAGGTCCAGCGGCAGGCTGAGGCAGAAGGTGCGGCCGACCTTGACCTCGGCGACCGCCCGCAGCACGCGCTCCGGCGTCAGCAGGTTCATCCGGCCCTTTTCGTCGTCCGGGCCGAATTCGCCCCAATTGGACCCTTCCGGGCGGTTCTTCCAGCGTTGCGCCACGGTTTCCTCCCTGTCTGGCTGCAGCGGTTCAGTCGTCGCCGACGGCCGCCTGCTTTTGCGGTTCCGGCGTCTGACAGCCGGCGACGCAGCAGCGTCCAGGCTGACGGCTCGGACGACCGCTGCCGGACTCGGCAGCCACGCCCCGGTCGAGCAGCCGCTCGACCAGCGCCACCTTGTCCTGTACCGGATAGTTGCGCCAGATTTCGCGCCGCATCGCCTCCGGCGAACCGCCGCCATGCAGGCTGATGACCGAATACCAGCCCGCTTCCTTCGAGGCGGTCAGGTCCTCCAGGAAACGCGCCACCTCCATCCGCTGCGCATGCGGGACGTCGCCCCGCGCCTGCAGCATCGTGGCAAGGTCGCCGCCGGTCTCGGGGTTATGATCCTCGTCCGGTCCCGGTAGGGCGACGATGAGGCCGCCCGAGACCTCATGCGCAAGGCGATGCATGTCGTAAATCTGCGTCGCCAGCATCAGCTTGCCGATATTGGCGAAGACCGGCTCCGGCTGGATGTTGCCGGATGGGTCGGCAAGACCGTAGACCGACGACGCCACGCCGCAGGCGAAAAAGCCCTCCACGATCTTGATCAGGTCCACCATCGCGCCGCGCAGATGCGGCGTGCGCTCGGGCGGAAGGCCGTTGGCGTCGGCCATCAACACGCCCGCGCCGATCAGCAGGTCGCCGAAACCCGCCCGCGCCCCGATGCAGCTCTGCCGGTGATGCGTCGCATAGACGGTGGTCAGGAACTGCGAATGCTGCCATTCCCCGGCCAGGAAAACGCGCTCCCACGGCACGAACACATCGTCGAACAGCACGACGCCGGTGGCCTGCCCGTACTTGCCGCTGAATTTGGCCGCGCGCTCGCCCGGTCGCCCGGCCGGCCGTGCGACGATGGTAATGCCCGGGGCATCCACGGGCACGGCGCAGCATACGGCATAGTCCCGGTCGGCCTCGGTCATGTTGCGGCAGGGCATGACCAGGAACTCGTGCATATAGGGGGCGCCGGTCACGATGGCCTTGGTGCCGCGGATGACAACCCCGTCCGGCCGGCGCTGCACGATCCGGACATAGACGTCCGGGTTCGACTGCTCATGCGGGCGCAGCGAGCGGTCGCCCTTGGCGTCGGTCATCGCGATGCCGAGCGTCAGGTCCTCATCCTGCACGCGGTGCAGATAGGCCAGGAAGCGCGGGTGATACTCGCTGCCGGCCTCCGCATCCATGCGATAGGTCGCCTGATGGATGGCGTTGAGCGCGTCATGCGCAAGATAGCGCTGGGCGCAGCCGCTCTCCTGGCAGACCAGCCGCACCGCCTCCAGCTTGTCCAACAGGTCCTGCGTGCCGCGGTCGATATGCAGCATGCGGTTGACCGTTCGGCCGGAACCCTGCTCCGTCGCCAGCATCAGGCGACGGTATTCCGGCCGGGCTGCGAAATCGTAGGTCACGCCCACCGCCGCGATTCCGGGCGCAAAGGCCGGCGCATCGGCCACGCTATCGACCGCCTCGCCATTGCAGAAAACCCGCGGCCGGTAGCGGCGGAGGGAGTCGCGATAGTCCGAAGCCGACATCGGCATGGAGCAGCCCTTCCCTGAGGGTGATGGATCACTCCGCGGCGGCGCGGGTCTGGGCCTCGATCGCATCCATCGCCGCGACAATGCGCTGGGCCTTGTAGACGATCGGATAGTCGATGAAATAGCCGTCGAGTTGGATCGACGACGATCCGGCCTTCTCCGCCTCGGCAAACGCGGCAACCACGCGTCGCGCATGCGCCACTTCCGCCTCGGACGGGGTGAACACGGCGTTCACCGCCGGAACTTGGGGCGGATAGATGCACATCTTGCCCTGGAAGCCCATGGCGCGAACGCGCTGCGCCGAGCGGGTCAGGTTGTCGATGTCCTTGATGTGAACCCAGACCGTGTCGATGGGCGCTTCCAGCCCGCCCAACCGCGAGGCCAGCACCATCTCGGCCCGTGCCGCATCGAGTTCCCATTCCTCCAGCGACCACTGGATATTCATGTCCAGCGTATAGTCGCCGGCACCGAAGACGAGGCGGCGGACGCGCGTGCCCGCCGTCGCGATCTCGCGCAGCTTGGCCATGCCTTTCCCGGTTTCGACGATCGGCATGAGGTCGATGCTGCCGGGCGCCAATCCCCGTTCGCGTTCCAGGTTGCCGATCAGCCAGTCGACCGCCGCCAGATCCGAGGCATCCTCGACCATCGGCAGGACGATCCCGTCGAGACCCGCGCCCACCACCGCGACCAGATCGCCGTAGCAGAACTCGGTATTGTAGGCGTTCACGCGTACATAGGCCTTATTGGGGCGCGGGCGCTGCAGCGCCTCGGCCACCGGCTTGCGCGTCGCCACCTTCTCCACGCGCGCGACCGCATCCTCAAGGTCCAGGATCACCGCATCGGCGCCGCACTCGAACACCTTTTCGACCTTCCTCGGGTGATTCCCCGGCGCGAACATGAAGGTGCGGAAGACGCTCATCGCAGTGTCCTTTCAGGCTGACGGTGTCCGCGGATCATGCCAAAGCGCGAATGCAGCGGCAACGTGTCTGGACAATTCCGGCGGCGACCGCTAACGCTCGCCAGCCCGCCCGCCCCAGGAGATGTCGTGAACGCCTTCCTCATTCCGCTGTTCGCCCTGCTGGGCCTGCAGTCGATCCTGTCGCTGGCCACCTTCGCGCTGCCCGTTTTCGCGCCGGACGCCGTCGCCGATCTGGGCATCCGCATCGAGCAGATCGGCTATGTCACCGGCATGATGTATGCCGGCACGATGGCCGCCGGGCTGATGAGCGGCACCATCATCGGCCGGCTGGGTGCCGTACGCGCGATGCAGACCATGTTGATCATCGCCGCGACCGGCATTGCCGCCGTGACGATCGGCGGGGTGCCCGCCCTGTGCATCGGCGCGGTCCTGATCGGCTTCGCCTATGGCCCCAACACGCCGGCCAGTTCGGCCGTGCTCGCCCGCTACACCCCGCCCGGCTGGCGCAATTTCGCTTTTTCGATCAAGCAGGCGGGCATGCCGCTGGGCAGCGTGTTCGCCGGGCTGGTGGTGCCGATCCTGGTTGCGCCGTTCGGCTGGAAGGTCGCCGTCTTCGCCATCGTCGGCGCCTGTCTTGCGGCCGCGCTGGCGGCAGAGGCAATGCGGGGCCGATGGGACGCCGGCAAGGCCGAAGGACCGCCGCCGCCGGTGGCCCTGCGCGAGGTGTTCGGCAATGTCCGCTTCACCCTGGTCGACCCCGCGCTACGCCGGCTGACATTCTCGGGAATGGTCTTCATCTCGATGCAGTTCGCGCTGTCGACCTTCTTCGTGTCCTACCTCTACAAGGGCATCGGCATTGCCTTCGAAACCGCGGGCATCGTGTATTCCATCGCACATGTGGCGGGCGTGCTGTGCCGTCCCTTCTTCGGAATCGTCGCCGACCGCTGGATCCGGCCGAACCGGCTTCTCGGCGTGCTCGGCCTCGTGATGGCCGCTGCGGGCATGGCGATTACGCAGATCGAGCACACGACGCCGCTTCCGGTGATCGTCGGGCTGGGGCTTTTGCTCGGCGGCACGGCATCGGGCTGGAACGGCGTGATGATCGCGGAGGTCTCGCGCCTCGCCGGCAAGAATGTGGCCGGCATCGTCGGCGCCCATGTCTTCACGTCGTTCGCCGCCGTGGTCGTTTCGCCGATGCTGTTCAGTGCCCTGCTGTCCGCGACAGGCAGCTATCCGACGGCCTACGGCGCCGTGTCCGCCCTTGCCGCGATGGCCGGGGTCGTCCTGCTGCTGTCTGGGCGTCGGGCCGGCTAATCCGCCGGTATCGCCCATTCCCGCTGCAGGTCGATGCAATAGGTGAAGCGGTTTTCGGGGTGAATGCTGATCGACGCCTCGAACAGGCGGTCGTTCGCATCCGCATAGCGGCGGATGATGGTCATGGCCGGCGTGCCCGGCGCGACGCCAAGCGGGGCGGCCAATTCCTCGGACGTTCCGCTGGCGAACAATTCCACCGCAACCTTGCGCGCATGCACGCCGAACCGCCGCTCGACCAGGGTCGAGACCGGAAGGGGCTGCTTGCTGAGCAACTCCACCACCCCGGCAAAGTCGGGCAGAAGGTAGATATCGCTCCAGCAGATCGGCGCACCGGACGCTGAGACCCGCCGCACGCCGCTGATCCGCACGCGCTGTTCGCCGGCACGCCAGCCAAGCTGCCGGGCCGTGCGGCGATCCAGTTTCACGAGTCCGCTGGTGGCAACGTGCAGCCGCGTCTCGGGCGGGTATTGCAGCAGTTCCGACACCGAATGCACCGACTGCACGAAGCCGCCATAGGCCTCGGTCGCCCGCACGATCGTGCCCGAACCCTGGCGGCGCGAGACCAGACCCGCCTCCTCCAGCCGCCGCAGTGCCTCGCGGACGGTGAAGCGGCTGACCCCGAAGCGTTCGCAGAGAACAAGTTCCGTCGGCAGCATGTCGCCGATCTTGAACTGACCCTCCGCGATATCGGCGATGATCGCGTCCGCCACCTCCTGGTAGCGCGGCGTCACCCGTCCGACCTGCTGTTTTCCCATTCCGGCCACCCCGTCCTCGTTTTTGGCGGCGAGTTTAGGAGCATTGCCGGACATTTGAAAGGCAGGCGCACCCGAACCGCGTCACCGCGACTTGCGGTGGAGGCGGAAGTCGGTGGAGTATCCCCAAACTCACCTCTTCGCATGCGCCGGGAGCCGCGTTCATGAGCCTCTTTCCGCCCCCCAAGGACCTGCAAGCCGAGCTCTGGACCGAGGTGCCCGAGAAGTTCCACAAGCGGAACGTGCGGACCACATGGTCGGACCGCATGAAATTCGGCGTGACCCTGCCGGCTTTCCTCGAAGGACCTTCCTTCGACCGGGATGGCAATCTGTGGTTGGTCGACATTCCGCATGGACGCGTCTTCAAAGTCTCGCCGAACCGGGAATGGTCGCTGGTCGCGGAATACGACGGCGAGCCGAATGGCCTGAAGATCCGCAAGGACGGACAGGTCTTCATCGCCGACTTCAAGCACGGAATCATGCATCTCGACCCGGCCACCGGCACAGTCAGGCCGCATTGCGACCGCAACCGGCTGGAGCGCTTCAAGGGCTGCAACGATCTGTGCTTCGGGCGTAATGGCGACCTGTTCTTCACCGATCAGGGCCTGACCGGATTGCAGGATCCGACAGGCCGCGTCTTCCGGCTCAGCCCGGACGGCCAGCTCGAATGCCTCATCGACACCGTGCCGAGCCCCAACGGCCTTGTGCCCGACCTGGACGAGGGAAACCTGTTCGTTGCCGTGACCCGCGCCAACCAGATATGGCGCCTGCCCCTGCCCGTCGGCGGCGGCACCTTCAAGGTCGGTGCGTTCGTCCAATTGTCGGGCGGTCTGGCCGGCCCGGACGGCCTTGCCCTGGACTCGAAGGGCAATCTGCTGGTCGCCCATGCCGGCATGGGGTGCGTCTGGATGTTCAGCCCGCTGGGCGAGCCGCTTTACCGCATCCGCTCCACCGGCGGCCTCCACATCACCAACATTGCCTTCGGCGGTCCGGAGAACCGGCACCTCTACATCACGGAATCGAACGGATTTCAGGTTCTGCGCGTGGAGCTGCCCTATCCGGGCAAGCCCATGTACTCGCATATGGACTAGCGGCGGCGCGCTTCGGTCAGTGGCGGAACCGTTCGGTCGGCGAGCGCGGCTCGCCGGGAAGCGTGCAGGTGAGGAACCGCACCGGTACGCCGTCGGCACAGGCAAGCGGCACGGACAGGCCGTGCCAGTCGCGCAGATCGGGCGTGATCGGGGTTCCATAATTCGTATAGAGCGGCACACGCCGCCTTGCGATCGCCCGGTAGCTGGCGATGAAGAACGATCCCAGGAAACACGGGACATCGGACGCATAGCGCCCGGTCAGGTCGTAGCCGGACCGATCCACCAGATCGGTCCCATAGACCCGATAGCGGAAGTCGAGGCCGCCATCGACCGTCTCTGCAAGTGCAAGACTCCCGAGGGCAAAGCGCATGTCGAGCGGATCGATGTCGACATAAGCTGGGATGTCGCGTCCCTGGCACAGCGACCGCCAATAACGCAGCAGCGAACGATGCTTCGTCATGGCCAGGGTCTCCGGCGCCGGATCCCATTCGAGCCGGGGCGGCGGCAGGCCGTTTGACCGGAACAGGTCCACGAGGAGGGATTGCCCATCCGCCTCGATCGCGTCGGACAGGGAGTCGATATCGGTCGGTTCCGCCAGATTCGCCAAACGCATCATCGCCACCTCCTTTCACCCGCGGCGGCATCTTGACGGAGGATTCGTTAACGAACCGCAAATGCGGCTTCGCTTCTTCGGCTTGCCGGAAAAAATGGCGGAAGAGAGTGGGAGTCGAACCCACCAGGGACGTCTGACGCCCCTCAGCGGTTTTGAAGACCGAGCGCCCCACCGGGGTGCGTTTCCCTTCCACACGCCGCACATAGCATGCGGCAGCCGCCGATGGAATCAGGCCGCTGCCGCCATCGGACGGCGTTCGGCCTCGATGACCACCCGCCACATCTTGCGCTCATGGGGATAGTAATCCGCGACCGGATAATGCAGGCAGTGGCAATTCTCCCAGATCGCAAGCGTGTTCGGCCGCCAGACAAGGCGCATCTGGAATTCGGGACGCTGCGCATGCAGGTACAACTCGCGCAGCAGGGCGTCGCCCTCCGGCGTCTCCATGCCGACGATGCTGCGGCAATAGATCGGCACGTTGACGAACAGGTAACGCCGGCCGTTGTCGGGATTTACGCCGACCAGGGGATGGCGCACCGGCGGGGCGGCCAGCATCGCGGCGAACTGCTCGTCCGTATAGCGCCGCCGCGAGTTCTGGGTCTCCGTGACCTTATGGTGCGTCTCCAACCCCTCGATCCGGGCCTTCATCTCGTTCGAGAGGCCGTCATACGCCGCCTCCAGCGAGGCGAACAGCGTATCGCCGCCGCAATCGGGCAAAACCTTCGCATGCAGGCTCAGCACCTGTGTCGGTTTCTCGCGGAAGGAATGGTCCATATGCCAGTAATTGATGCGCTGCGGCTCGCTCTGGCGAATATGGATGGCTCCGACCTCCGGCGGCCGTCCCTCGTCGGTCACCAAGTCCTCGCGGACCGGCGTCCCGAACAGATACATGAATGCGGCATACTCGGCGGCGGAGATCGCCTGGTCCCGAAACACGATCACCTTGCGGTCGATCAGGGCGCGGCGAATCTCCTCCTTCTGCGCCGCGGAGGGCGCGGCGAGATCGACCCCGGATATCTCGGCGCCGACAGCCGGCGTGATCGGACGAACATGGATCGATTGGTACGTCACGGCTTGTTCCTCCCGATGGCGTGCGCCCGTCTTATGCGGGCTGACGGAACAGCCTAGGCCCGAGGGCAGGCGGGGGGCAAGCGGCCTGCATGCGGGCCGCTAGCCACGGGCGCGGTTCCGCAATAGGCTCGCCGAACAAGAACGCGAGGCGGGAGGAACGGCATGGATCGCTGGCAGGTGGGGGATGTTTCGGTAACGCGCGTGCTGGAAATGGTCGAGCGCTACGCCAAGCCGCAGACCATGTTTCCGGACGCGACCCCCGAGGCGCTGGAGCCGCACCTTTCCTGGCTGATGCCTGAGGCCCTGTGCCCCGAAACGGGCAAGATCGTTCTGGCGATCCAGGGCTATCTGGTGCGTACCGGACGGCACACCGTGCTGGTCGATGCCTGCATCGGCAACGACAAGACCATCGCCTGGTACGAATCCTGGAACCGCCGGTCGAGCGACACCTTCCTGACCCAGCTCGCCGCCGCAGGCGTGCAGCCCGAGGAGGTGGACTTCGTGATGTGCACCCATCTGCACGCCGACCATTGCGGCTGGAACACGCGGCTGGTGAACGGGCGCTGGGTCCCCACCTTCCCCAATGCGCGCTACATCATGGCGCGGCGGGAATACGAATTCACCGCCACCGGCGCCGGGCATCGGGGCGACGCGACATACCTGGAAAACGTTCTGCCCGTCGTGGAGGCCGGCCAGGCGGTGATGGTCGAGGACGACTACTCTCTCGACGATGCCCTGTGGATCGAACCGACGCCGGGGCACACACCCGGCCACATCTCGATCCGCCTGCGCTCGCGCGACAGCCATGCGGTGGTCTCCGGCGATCTGATCCACAGCCCGGTGCAATGCGCCCATCCGGAGTGGAACTTCCGCTACGATGCCGACAAGCCCCTGGCGGCCCAGACCCGGCGCCATTTCCTGGAAACCTGCGCCGAGACGCAACGCCTGGTGCTCACCTCGCATTTCCCGCTGCCCTCGGCCGGCCATGTCGCGCGCCAGGGCGATGCCTTCCGTTTCGATTATCTGAAGGACTGACGCTCTTCGGGTTCCTGAACGTATCGGTTTATCGCAACAGCAATCGTCGCGTTCCAGCCGTCTCTGCTCGGCATCGTCGTTGCGCAATAGTCTTTTGGTTCCTCGGCGCTGCTCGACCATAGATTCACCGGCAGGGAAGGCTTCGAACGACAAGAGAGCATCGGAAGCCATGGCGCTTGCGGACATTGATATCGCCCGGGCGGCCGAACTGGCCCCGGTCGCCGAGATCGCGGAACTTCTCGGCATTCCGCCGAAGGCGCTCATCCAGTATGGGCCCTACAAGGCCAAGTTGACGCGTTCCTATCTCGGCGACCTCGCGGCGCGTCCGGACGGCCGGCTCATCCTGGTGACGGCGATGACGCCGACCCCTGCCGGCGAGGGCAAGACGACCACGACGGTCGGCCTGGGAGACGCCCTCACCCGGCTCGGCAAGCGAACCGCCATCTGCCTGCGCGAACCCAGCCTGGGCCCCTGCTTCGGGATGAAGGGCGGCGCGGCGGGCGGCGGCTATGCCCAGGTCGTGCCGAT
>JBFWNZ010000002.1:0-32766 GCA_050250795.1 Alphaproteobacteria bacterium
ATCGGCCTCAAGGACGGGCGCATCGTCGGCATCGGCAAGGCGGGCAATCCCGATACCCAGCCCGGCGTCGACATCATCGTCGGCCCCGGCACCGAGGCCATCGCCGGCGAGGGCAAGATCCTGACCGCCGGCGGCATGGACGCGCATATCCACTTCATCTGCCCGCAGCAGGTGGACGAAGCACTGATGTCCGGCGTCACCACAATGCTGGGCGGCGGCACCGGCCCCGCGACCGGAACCAACGCCACCACCTGCACCCCCGGCCCCTGGCATATCGGGCGGATGATCCAGGCGGCGGACGGCCTGCCCATGAACCTCGCCTTCGCGGGCAAGGGCAACGCCTCGTTGCCGGCCGCCCTGGTTGAGCAGGTGCTGGCCGGGGCCTGCTGCCTGAAGCTGCATGAGGACTGGGGCACGACCCCCGCCGCCATCGACTGCTGCCTGTCCGTCGCCGATGAGATGGATGTGCAGGTGATGATCCACACCGACACACTGAACGAGAGCGGCTTTGTCGAGGACACTATCGCCGCCTTCAAGGGCCGCACCATCCACGCCTTCCATACCGAGGGTGCGGGCGGCGGCCATGCGCCGGACATCATCAAGGTCTGCGGCCTGCCGAATGTGCTGCCGTCGTCGACCAACCCCACCCGGCCCTACACGGTGAACACGCTGGAAGAGCATCTCGACATGCTGATGGTGTGCCACCACCTCGACGCCGGCATCCCTGAGGACGTCGCCTTCGCCGAAAGCCGCATCCGCAAGGAGACCATCGCGGCCGAGGATATCCTGCACGATATGGGGGCCTTCTCGATCATCTCCTCCGACAGCCAGGCGATGGGACGGGTCGGCGAGGTCGCCATCCGCACCTGGCAGACGGCCCACAAGATGAAGCAGCAGCGCGGGCGGCTGCCTGAGGAGACCGGCGACAACGACAATTTCCGCGTCCGCCGCTACATCGCGAAATACACGATCAACCCTGCCATCGCGCATGGCTTGTCGGCGCATATCGGATCGGTGGAAGTCGGCAAGCGGGCCGATCTCTGCCTCTGGAGCCCGGCCTTCTTCGGCATCAAGCCCGAACTCGTCCTGCTGGGCGGCATGATCGTCGCGGCCCCCATGGGCGATCCGAACGCCTCGATCCCCACCCCGCAGCCGGTGCATTACCGGCCGATGTTCGGCGCCTATGGCCGGGCCTTGCCGGCCTCCTCGGTCACCTTCGTCTCGGGGGCCGCCTTGAACGCCGGCCTCGGGACACGGCTCGGCGTCGCAAAGGAACTGCTTGCGGTGGAGAATACGCGCGGCGGCCTGTCGAAGAGCTCGATGGTGCTGAACGGCGCCATGCCGACCGTCGAGGTCGATCCCGAAACCTACGAGGTCCGCGCGGATGGCGTGCTTCTGACATGCGCGCCCGCTACAGTGCTGCCCATGGCACAGCGCTATTTCCTGTTCTGACCGGCCCATGCTGCGTGCAACCTCGTTCCTGCGAGCGGGCGAATGGCCGGGCGAGGCGACCGACCGAGTCTGCCTCGACTACGATTCCCGGCATCGCCGGCGGCTGCGCCTGACCGGCGAGAAGGGAACGGATCTCCTGCTCGACCTGCCGCGCCCGGTCGTGCTCGCCGATGGCGACGGCCTGTTGCTGGAGGACGGACGGATCGTCGCCGTGGCCGCAGCACCCGAACGGCTGCTTGAGATCAAAGCGAAGAACACGGCCCATCTCGTGCGGATTGCCTGGCATCTGGGCAACCGGCACCTGCCGACCGCACTGCTCGGCGACCGCCTGCATATCCACGAAGACCACGTCATCGCCGACATGGTACGGGGCCTCGGCGGCAGCGTCCGGGCCATCGAGGCCTCCTTCACGCCGGAGCGGGGTGCCTATGCCGACGGGCACGGGCATGGCCACAGCCATGACGACCACGACCATGACTGACGCGCAGCCGCTCGATGCTGCGTCGCTCGCCCGGCTGATGGCCTGGCTGTCGCCGGCCTATCCGGTGGGCGCCTACACCTATTCGCATGGAATCGAATGGACCGTCGAATGCGGCGCCATCCGGGACGCGGATGCGCTCGGCACATGGCTGGAGGACATCCTGCGCCATGGCGGCGGCTGGACCGACGCGGTCCTGCTGGCTATGGCATGGCGGGCGGCATGGGCGGGCGACGATAGCGGATTGTTGGACTGCGCCGAACTCGCCGCCGCCTTCGTCCCCACCAGCGAAAGACGGCTGGAAACGCTGGCGCAGGGCGATGCCTTCATGGCGGCCACGCTCGCCGCCTGGCCCTGTCCCGTCCTCGACCGTCTGTACGCGCTGCGACCCCGCGACATCGCCTATCCCGTCGCTGTCGGCGTCGCAGCGGCCGGCCATGGCATCGGCCTGTCCGCCACCGTCCATGCCTATCTTCACGCCGTGACGGCCAATCTCGTTTCCGCCGGCATACGCCTCATCCCGCTCGGCCAGACCGCCGGACAGAAACTGATCGCGAGGCTGGCCCCAACAGTGGCCGAGGTGGCCGAGCATGCTCTTGCGGCGAGCGCAGACGATCTCGGCGGCGGCGCCCTGCAGGCCGATATCGCGTCGGCGCATCACGAAACCCAGTATTCGAGGTTATTCCGATCATGACGACATCTCCCCACGGACCCTTGCGCGTCGGCATCGGCGGCCCGGTCGGCTCCGGCAAGACGGCGCTGATGGAGAAGCTGTGCAAGGCGCTGCGCGACCGCTACCAGATCGTCGCGATCACCAACGACATCTACACGAAAGAAGATGCCGAGATACTCACCCGCGCGGACGCTCTGCCGGTAGAGCGGATCATGGGGGTGGAGACCGGCGGCTGCCCGCATACGGCCATCCGCGAGGACGCCTCGATCAACCTCGCCGCCGTCGCGGAGATGAACCGCCGCTTTCCCGGTCTCGACCTCATCCTGATCGAATCCGGCGGCGACAATCTGGCAGCCACATTCTCGCCGGAGCTCGCCGATCTGACGATCTATGTCATCGACGTCTCGGCAGGCGAGAAGATTCCCCGTAAGGGTGGGCCGGGCATCACGCGTTCGGACCTTCTCATCATCAACAAGACCGACCTGGCTCCGCTGGTCGGCGCCTCGCTCGAAGTGATGGATCGCGACGCCCGCCGTATGCGCGGCGACCGCCCCTTCGAATTCACGAACCTGAAGGCCGGCAAAGGCGTCGCAGAGATCATCGCCTTTATCGAGAAGGCCGGAGGCCTGTCCCGCGCCGCCTGAGTCCTACAGGATGTAGGTGGTCATCCGCCCCTTGCCCTTGACGTCGAAGGTGCCGCGACATTCGGGCTCGGCGGTTCCATCGAGCAGGCGCGCCGTTTCCGCGGACAGGTGGATTCGGTTGGGCACACCGAGCGTTTCCAACCGGCTGGCGACGTTCACCGTATCGCCCCAGACGTCGTAGATGAAACGGTGGGCGCCGATGACGCCGGCCGTCACCGGCCCGCTGTGCAGACCGATCCGCACCGCCAGAGAGCGTCCGAAACCGTTCCCGAAATCGTCGAGTACCTCGATCATGTCGCGCGCCATCGCCGCTGCAGCCTGCGCATGATCGGTCCGGGGAACAGGCAGGCCGGCCACGGCCATATAGGCGTCGCCGATGGTCTTGATCTTTTCGATCCCATGCTGCACCGCAAGTTCATCGAACCGTCGGAACAGCTTGTCGAGATTCGCCACGAGCATTCCGGGCGTCATGGCGGACGAGATTTCGGTGAACCCGACAATGTCGCAGAACAGAACGGTGACAGTGTCGAAGCGGTCGGCGATGCCCGCTTCTCCTGCACTCATTCGCTCGACGATCGGTTCGGGCAGGATGCTGCGCAGGAGACGGTCCGACCTCTTCTTCTCCTCGGTCAACTCGGAGAGGATTCGCTGTTCGCGCGCCCGCAATTGAGCCCGCTCGAGAATCGCATTCACGCGGGCATGCAGCAGCACGGGATCGAAAGGTTTCGTCAGGTAATCCTCGGCGCCATCCTCCAGACAGCGCACCACGCTGTGCAACTCATCCAGCGCCGAAATCATCACCACGGGAAGCCGTGCCGTTTCCGGGCGGTCCTTGGTACGACGCAGCACTTCCAGCCCGTTGATTCCTGGCATCATCAGATCGAGCAGAACCAGATCGAACGGCTCGTTCTCAAGCAGGTCGAGCGCAATCTGTCCGTCCGCTGCGAGGGTCACCGTATGCCCCTCCCGTTCCATATGCCTTTGCAGAAGGGCGCGGTTCGTCTCGATGTCGTCGACGATCAGAATGCAGGCAGGCTCGACATTCGAGATCGTCGCACCCACCTTGCCGGTCACGCTGCGAACGACATCCCGGGCGACGGCAAATGCAAGCGCGCTGCCCGCCACCGTCACGCCGCCTTCGCGGGAAAACCGCACGATGGCTTCCAGACCGCCGAGCAAGCGGTCGGCCTCGGCAAGCATCGCCTGGAGATCGGGCAGCGCACGGTCGAGGCCGGCATCGGCCAGATCCTCCAGAATCAGCTCCCCATAACCTTTGATTGCATTGATCGGCGTGCGGAGATCATGGCGATATCGCTTCTCGGCAGCGGCGAGATCGGCGGATGCCAGCAGATCGCCTATAGCCTCGGGCGCCAGAAGCCAATCCACGAGATGCGTCAAGTTGTCCGCAGCCTCGACGATGCGGCCCAGATCCTCGGATATCTGATCTTGTTGCAGAGCGGCGGCATCCCCCAACGCGAGGCGTGCATACTGGGAAATGGCCGAAACCGGCGCGGCAAGTTCCTGACGGATATTGACCACCACCGCCCGAAGGGACGCGTCTTGGGGCGAATGTTCATTCCGGCGAGGCAGTCCACGCCGATCCGGGTTTGTCCGCCGGTCAGGAATACCGACGCGACGGTCGCTACGCCGTTCCTGCCGTCGCCCGCCGCCCTCCTTGCTCCGCTCGCCATCCTCATCGATGCGGGACATCGTTTCCCCTTCCTATGCCGCTGACACCGTCACAGCCCCGCCCTGATGATTTGAACCGGTTCCCTGAACAGCTTCATGTTGTTCGAGTGCGAATGCGATCCGTCAGTCTTCACTTTGGCATAGCGCCCACTCTCGCGAATGCGATCGATTGCGACTTCGGTCAATTGCCGGCCGCCGGCGAGGATCAAGGTCCCATCGACAAGCTCGATGTCAGAAATCAGGATATCGCCGGGCCGCAACTCCGCGACGGGAACGCGCATTGTTACATCCTGAAGCAACGTATTTGCGGTTTCCGCTCGCTCGAAACAGTCTTGGAGCATGCCGATGATGACCGGATCATGCTCCCCTCGCCTGCGTAGGAGGATGTCGAATTCGCGCTTGCCGGGATATCGTCCTGGCGTCAGCGCCGCCAGTTCCATCAGCGCCCGGAGGATGCCCGCCAACTCACGCGTCCGTTCGTCCGCGTGGAAATCGCTTTCTACAGTATCGTCGAGCGCGCGCCCCGCCAGAAGGATGATGCCGCGGACAACGTCGAGGCGGGGAATATGGGCCAGCAACTTACCGCTCTTCGCTGGAACATTCTCGAAGAGAGCCATTTCTTCGGCAGCGAGACGCTGGCCTTTCGCAATCTTGGCAAGTACCGCATTCGGCAGGCCGACAAGCCCGATCTGCGACAGCATCGCCGCCAATTCCAGTTCCCAAGGCCGGTCGATCTTCCGCCGTTCCGCCACAAATCTGGCCCACTCGCGCAACTTCGCCGCCTTTCCGAAGGCGCGCGGATCGGCAAGCGCGAGAATGTCGAACAGCGCTTTGACGCTCCCGGCCAGGGTTTTTTCGAGCAGTTCCCGTTCGGTCTCATAAAGCGCCTGCAGGCGATCATGCCCGGTCTTGACCGCAACCTGCGCCGCCAGACGAGCCCGCACGACAGCAAACTCAAATGGCTTTGCCACGTAATCGTTGGCGCCTAACCCCAACGCCTTTACGATATCGGTGCTGTCGTCCTTTCCCGTCACCATGATCACCGGCAACGTAGCTGAGGAGTGCGCAAGCCGAATTCGCTTGAGCACTTCGAAGCCATCCATTCCCGGCATGACGATATCCAGCAAGACGCATGCAATCGGGTGCCGCTCTATGATACTGAGCGCCTCTCGCCCACCCGCGGCAGGGACGGCGAGGTAGCCGGAACGCTCCAGGCGGCGGCAAAGCAACGCCACAGTCGGCTCGTCATCGTCAACCACGAGGACCCGCGCAGGCGCCACAATCTCAGCACTGTTAGAACTGGAAACCGGCCCCATTCCTGGCTGCATGAGACGCTCCAGCATCACTTCTCAGCCGACTTTTTCTTCCTGCGGAAGGAAAAGATTGATCTTTAACATCAACCGGCTGAAGTCAATCGGCTTCGTGTCGTACTCATCGCACCCGGCTTCCAGCGCCCGCTCGCGATCATCGGCCATCGCGTGCGCGGTCAGTGCAATGACCGGGATCGAACGCGTCCGTTCATCCGCCTTCAGGGCTTTTGTCGCCTCCCATCCATCCATGACAGGGAGGCTCATATCCATCAGGACCACATCGGGATGGTCCGACGATGCCCGTGCGATTCCCTCCGCCCCATCGGCAGCGCTGATGACCTCGAATCCCTTCCGCTGCAGCCGCCGAACCAGCAGATCGCGATTCATCTCGTTATCTTCGACGACGAGAATTCTAGGCATTGGCGGGTTCCTCTAAAGGTTTCGAGGTCGAAACCGCAGCTGCGATGCTGCGCCGAATCTCTTCCAACAACACATCAACCCCGTCGGGTCCCTTTGCGATCACGCGGCTTGCATCCCGATCCAGCTGTGCGCGGTCTTCCGCCGTCAGCTCCTTGGCCGTGACCACGATCACCGGAATTCCGCTGAATTCCGATCGTTTGCGCAGATGGGTCAGAAACTCGAAGCCATCCATCTCGGGCATCATCAGATCGAGGATGATGAGATCCGGCGCTTCCGCAGACACCCGGTCCAGTGCTTCCCGACCGTTTTCCGCGCACTCCACGCGATGCCCAAGATCGCGGAGCGTCCGCGCGATCAAGTCGCGAGCAGCGGGGCTGTCGTCGATGACCAAGGCCCGCGAGGCCCGACCTGCCGGCACATGCTTCGCGAGCGTGGCGATCAGGCTGTTGCGGTCGATCGGCTTGGTCAGATGCTCGACCGCTCCCAAGCTGATCCCCCGGCCCCGATCATCGACAATCGTGCACATGATCACCGGGATCGCCGCGGTTTCGGGATCCGCCTTCAGGCTTTCCAGAACTTCCCACCCGTTGCTTCCGGGCATCAGCACGTCCAGGGTGATTGCGTCGGGCCGCAATCGCCGGATAAGCGTCAGACCATCCTCACCGCTCCCGGCCGTCGCGACCTGATAGCCCTCATGGGCCAGATACCGCGCCAGCAATTCACGCGCATTCGCGTCGTCATCGATGACCAGAATGGTGTGATTCCTCGTCTTCGTCGGCGCCGGCAGGCCTGCAAAATGCGCGAACGGCGTCCGCAGGCCACTCTTCGCATCCGCTCCATACGGCAGAACCACCCGGAAGCAGGAACCGACTCCGTATTCGCTGCTGACTTCGACTCGTCCCAGCATCATCTCCGCGAGACGACGCGTTATCGATAGTCCTAGTCCCGTTCCGCCGAAACGGCGGGTCGTGGAGGAATCGGCCTGGGTGAATGCCTGGAACAACCTTTCCATTTGTTCGGGCGTCATGCCGATACCGGTGTCGCGGACCTCGATCGCCAACAGGTTGCCCTCCGACCGAACTGCCAGAACGATTTCACCGGCCTCCGTGAATTTGGCGGCGTTGCTCAGCAGATTGAGAAGTATTTGCCGCAGGCGCATGGGATCGGCGTGGACCGGCGCGAGATTCTCCGAGCATTCCACGCGGAACCGATTGCCGTTCTTCCGGATTAATGCCTCGGCCGTGGTCGCGACGCTCAGGACGACACTTCGGATATCGACATCCTCGCACTGCAGGTCCATGCGCCCCGCCTCGATCTTGGACAAATCGAGGATGTCGTTGATGACCCCCAGAAGATGATTCCCGGCCGTATGAATCTTGCGAAGATCGGACGCGTAGTGCTCATCGCCCGACTCCTCTGCGTCCTCCAACAGCATATCGCTATAGCCGATGATGGCGTTCAGAGGCGTACGGAGTTCGTGGCTCATATTCGCCAGAAAACCGGATTTCGCAGCACTGGCTTCTTCTGCAACCTGCTTGGCGTGCTGCATTGCCGCTTCCATCTGCTTACGTTCGGTGATGTCCTGAGCCGCAGCGACAATCCCGGCCGGCCGACCCTTGTGATCGCGAAAAACAGCCTTGGTCAGCAGAACATCGCGCAGGCCGCCATCCTGCACCTGCACCTGGGATTCGACCGTCTGAACTTCATCACCGTCGGCATATAGTTCCGCATCCTCTCGCGCATGCCGGGCTGCGATGTGTTCCGGGTTGATGTCGTAGGATGTTTTCCCGATCACATCGGTTCTATCGACGTTCCGGAATTTCTCCCAGGCTGCATTGCATCCGAGATAACGGCCATTCCTATCCTTGTAATAAATTGGGACCTGAATGGACTCGAGAAGACTGCCCAGAAACTCTCGATTCCGAATCAACGCCGCGTCCGAGTTCTTTCGACGATCATGCGAATATGAAAAGGCAATGATCGGCATGCTGCCGATCATCAAGAGCAGCACGAATATCAACACGCCATGCTCTGAAACGATCGATGCGGATACGATCGGCGCCGACCACACAACCGACCAACTCCGGTTCGGATCATCGCCGTCTGTGCCGACGCGCGCCGGGCGGCGACCGTCGAGCATTGCCCGCGCTGCGGCTGTTACGATTCCAACCGATGCGAATGTGTAAACCCGACCGTCGGACATAACGCGCCCATCGGTCGATGCGCGAAACGCACGCCACGCCGCCGGATGTTCGAGGCCGAACCGGTCGTCACGTCCGAATGCAAACCCCCACCGCCGGCGAGGATCGCCGCCCGCGAGCCAATATCCCTCCTCATCGAGCAGCAGAAGGTCTCCCTGCGTATCGTCACCGAACGCGGCGAGATCGTCGAACAGCCGGCTGGCATCCAGGTCGACCGACAGAACGCCTTGCAGTTCTCCATCGGCCCCACGAACAGGGGTCGCCAGATACATGGCTGGGCGCCATGCTTGGCTTGCACCGTTCTCGTCGGCATCGAGGGCCGGCCGGGAAATGTAGACTCCGCCATCGGGAAGCTCGCGCACATCTTCCAGACTGCTCATTCCTGCAGGCGCTTCCCGTGTCTCAAGAATCGCTCCCAGGTCGCCATGCGCACGCTCGACCCGGACGATTTCGCGACCCTGCGCATCCCAGAATCGCATTCGAAAGAGCCGACCGACCTCGCTTGCCACGGCCGCAAAGGACCGACCGACCGCCTCCCGTGTCCCGGCAGTATCCCGCGTCGCGAGTTGCCGGACGGCATCGCCATTCGCAAGAACGCGGAGATGATCGACAGCCGTCTCGTACTCGGAATCGATGCGTGCCAGGGCCAGCCGGACATGCGTGACGGCTTTTGCATCTTCGGCGGATTGCCGGCTTGCCCGATCGAGGGCATGCACGGCGTACAAGGCCGCCGCTAGAAGGACCCCGTAGATGGCCAAGGCAACGGCTGCATGACCCGCCAGCTTCCCGATGCCGCCCCATGAAGGCTGGTCAGGTCCGGTCGGTTCAGCCGCCTTTGCCATCCCGCTATCCACCTCGCCTCACCCCGGCACGCCACGCGATGCGTTCCGCTTCTCTGCCTAATCCGCACACGAGGAAGCCTTCCGGAACTGCTTTCCGAACACTCGTCCGGACAAGCTAGCGGGTCGGCACTTAATCGATGGTTAACTTCGAAGAATTCGGAACGATGGATTCATCGCTATCCAACGCCAAGTCTTCCGGTTTTATCGTGAAGAATCCCGGAAGCGGCGCAGGGGGCTAAATCAAGCCACTCTCGAGCCATATGGCCGGATATTCCGGTTGATGCTTTATGGATTCATACAACTTATGCGTCCGGAAGCAATATTCGAATAAGGATACAGGCCGACTCTTCCCATCTCGGCGTTAAGATGGTTCCGGAAAAGCTCGTCCTCTCGATGGCTAATAACAGTTACGCCTGCATTCTATAGTCCGAGAGACCCAGATTTTCCCGAAGCGTCTTGCCCTTATAGCCGGTCTGAAAGAGACCGCGACGCTGGAGTTCGGGGACAACGAGCCGCACGAAATCCTCATAGGAGCCGGGCATGTAAGTGCCGCATAGGACGAAGCCGTCGCATGCCCGTTCAGCGAACCATTCTTCCAAGCCGTCCGCCACCTCCCGGGCCGTGCCGACGAAATGCGGCATCTCCTTGATCGTTCCGCGGGCACTGAACGTAACGAAGTCCCTCACAGTTGGATTCGCCTTACCGCTCAGCCGGACCACACGCTCCCGAATCGCCTGCAATCCGTTGATCCCGGCCATCTCCGCGTCCGAGAACGGCTCATCGAGCGGCTTGCTGGCAAAGTCGAAGTTCAGCGCCTCAGACAGCAGCGCCAGCGAGTCGATGGGCTTGGCCAGACTCCCGATCAGCGCTGCCTTGTCCTCGGCGATGCTTCTCGTCTCACCGACCGTCACGTAAATGGCCGGCGAGACGGTGTAGGAATCCGGGTCGCGGCCGATCCTCTCGGCTTCGGCGCGCATGTCGGCATAGGCGCGCTGGCCATATTCCTTGTTGGGAAAAATGGCGAAGATCACCTCGCCCCATTCCACGGCAAAGCGACGGCCGCGGCCGCTCTGGCCCGCCTGAATGACCACCGGATGCCCCTGCGGCGAGCGCGGTACGGTGAAGGGACCACGGGACTTGAACCAGGTGCCGCGGTGATCCAGCCTGCGTACCTTGGCCGGGTCGCCGAACACACCATTCTCCTTGTCGAGCAGAATCGCGTCGGGATCCCAAGAATTCCAGTGGCCGAGCACGACCTGCATGAACTCGTCGGCCCGGTCGTAACGGGCATCGTGCTCCGCCAGCCGGTCCAGGCCCATGTTCATCGCTTCGGAATCGTTCAGCGACGTCACGACGTTCCAACCGGCCCGGCCGCCGGTCATGTGATCGAGGGTCATGAAGGTCCGGGCGATGTGAAACGGCTCGTAATATGTCGTGGTGCAGGTTCCGGCGAGACCGATCCGCTGCGTAACCGCCCCCATCGACGCCAGGATGGGCACCGGATCCATCTTGACCACGCGGATGCCGTTGCGAACAGCCTCGGCATGGTCGTTGCCGAAGATGTCCGGCATGGCCAGACGGTCGTCGAAGAAAGCCATATGGAACTTGCCTTCCTCGAGTGTCCGCGCAATCCGCTGGTAGTAGGCGGCGCTGGTAAAGTCCGGAGCCGATTGCGGATGCCGCCAGGATGCCGGATAGTTGGAGCAATTCTGCGCTTGAAGAAAACCCACCAGGATCATCTGCCGGTCGCGCATATCGTTCCCTTTCGCGGTTGACGGGCAATCCGACTGTATCGACGCCCACCGATCGGAACAATCGAGAGCCGAGTCCGCTGGGCGATAAGCATTGCAGACACCGGAAGGCAAACGACACTCGAATGGGAGGCTGCCATGACCGATGCACCTGAAGCCGCCGAGACGGTCGCGCGACAACTGGCACAGTTCGTCGCGACTCTCTCCCTGGATCGCATCCCGGCAGAGAGCATCCATCACGCGAAGCTTCAGCTGCTCGATGCGGTCGGCATCGCCCTCGCAAGCTCCAGCTACGATTTCGGACGTCGCGCCGCCGACGGCCTGCAGCATCTCAGCGACGGAACGGCGCTCGTCATCGGACTGCCCCATCGTCTTGCCGTTCGCGACGCCATTCTCGTCAATGGCATCCTGGTTCATGGGCTGGATTTCGACGACACGTCGATCCATGGCCGCGTCCATCCCAGTTCCTTCTGCGCGCCGCCGGCACTGACCCTAGCGGTGGAACAAGGCTGCAGCGGCCGCGATCTGCTCACGGCCTATATCGCCGGACTTGAATGCGCGATCCGCATCGGCGGAGCTTCGAAGGGCGGCTTCCCGCGCAACGGTTTCGACGCAGGCGGGCTCGTGGGACATTTTGCAAGTTCGCTGGTGGCCGGCCGGCTGCTCGGCCTCTCGGCAGACGAACTGGCCAAAGCCCAGGGGTTGGCCCTCAGCACCGCCAGCGGAACGCGCGAGTTCATCGCCGACATGGCCTGGACCAAGCGCATGCATCCCGGCTGGGCGGGCGTTGGCGGCACCACCGCCGCACTCCTCGCAAAGGGCGGATTCCGCGGACCCGACCTCGCCTATGAAGGGCGCTATGGCCTATATCGCCAGTTCATCCGGGATGGAGAGAATCTGTTCGATCTGGCGCTCGCGACCGAGGCTTTGGGCGACAGATGGTATGTCGACGACGTCGCCTTCAAGCCGGTGCCGGCATGCTTCTTTAACATTGCCCCGATCGACGCCGCCGTGGCCCTGGCGCAGCGTCACGACTTGCGGCCGGCCGACATCGCCGCGGTCAAGGTCCTGGTTCCCGCGGCCGCGGTCGATACGGTTTGCGAACCGAAGCAGAAGAAGCGGCACCCGCAGGACGGATATGCCGGCGAGTTCAGCATCTATTATGCCGTTGCTGCCGGCCTGGCGCGTCGCGACTTCTCCCTTGCCGACCACACGGCGGAAGCCATCGGCGACGGGACGGTCCGCGAACTGGCGCAGAAGGTTGACTACGCCATCGACCCGCAGACCACCTTCCCGCGCTACTACTCGGCGGCATTGGAGGTGACGACGACCGATGGCCGTATCTTGCAGCACCGCGAGGACATCCATCGGGGCGCGGCGGAACGACCGATCGGCGAGGCCGATGTCGTGGAGAAGTTCCGGAGCAACGCCGCACGGGCCGTCGATGGCGACCGGGCGGAGGAAATCCGCCGGGCACTGATGTCGCTCGACACGCTGGCGGACACGCGTGTCCTGAAGGGGTTGCTCGCGCCGTCCCAGGCGCTCGCCGCGGAGTGAGCGCCTTCAATCGGCTACGAAGGCTCGGCTGAGAAACCGGCCGAGATCGCGGTTGGACTGTGCCCGGACGGTATCGTCGCGGCCGAGTTCGTACCCGTCATCATCGGCACAGAAGGCCAGCATCAGCTTGCGGATGAACGGGTTCGTCATCGGCAACTGCCAGTCGGCATCCCGCACCGTCGCATCCGGCTCGACCACGAAATCGCAATCGACGATATTGCGGCGCATCCGGCGCCGTCCCCAGGCGCCGTCCCACTGGTGAACGGCACCCGGATAAACCGCTTTCTGAACGTCTGCCCCGCCGGCTTCGAGGGCCGCCGCAATCCCGTCGCAGCGTGCGGGGTCGATCATGGCATCGCCCGTGCCGTAGAGCATGAGGAGCGGCGCGCCGGTGGCGCGACTGTCCTCGAACCGGGCGACGCAGGGCGCGTAGAAGGCAGCATGCGCGACGAAACGCTCTCCGTTCGGGGCAAAGCGCTCGGCGACCTGGGCATACGCCGCGTATGTCGCCGCCATGCCTCCATAGGAAAAGCCGATGAGAGCGACGCGCCGGCTGTCGATGCCCGGAATGCCCGACAGGTATCGCAGGGCCGAATAGGCGTCGGCCAGATACATGGCCTCGGTAATGTTGAGCAGGCGCTCCGTGAAGCCGGTTGCAAGGTCGCGGCGGGCCCCGAAGACGTCGACCACCAGCGCCGCGATACCCATCTCGGCGAATTGCCGCGCATAGGTTGGATCGCGCGCGTCCTGGACGCCGGATGCCCCATGCAGCAGAACGACCGCCGGCACCGGCGTGGTTTCCGCCAGCGTATCCGGCAAGAAGAGCTGGCCCTGCGCCGGTCGCGGCGGATCGCGCTCCGGTCCCTGCCCGGCATCGACAAGTGCGAAAGGGCTGTGGCTGGGAAATGTAACCGGCGTGCCTTGCCGATACGCGACGGCCTCGGGTTCCGGCCACCGGCTCGCTTCGACCGCTTCCGCGGAACCGCGTTCAGTGGCCCCCCATGCCGCCAACGCTGCCAGCACAACGCCAAACCGGCTTAGGTTGCAGCCCTTCCATCGCATCGATAGCATCGCGAACCCTGCCTCCACCGCCCGGCCTCCGAAAGGATAGGATATGCTTCGTCGCTCGCTCGTCTCCACCCCCGGCAACATCGAAGCAATGGTGGAGAAGGCCCGCAACTTCCCCGTCGACATCCTGATGCTCGATCTGCAGGACGGCGTCCCGAACACGGACGATGCCAAGGGCCGCGGGCGCACGGTGCTGGGAAATGCGCTGGCATCCGGTTCTTTCGCGGCCCGCGAAGTGATGATCCGGGTCAATGGTCCGCGCACATCCTGGTTTCTGGACGATGCGCGCTTTGCGGCAAAGCTTGGGATTGCCGGAATCGTCGTACCCATGGTGTTCGACGCGGACGACATGGTGCTCGTGGAGCGCACCCTCGACGCCGTCGGTGCGCCCGAAGCCTTCAGCATCATTATTTTGGTCGAGACACCCGCCGCGATCCTCAACCTGCAATCCATCGTCGAAGCCAGCCCGCGCACGGACGGGCTGATTGCCGGCGGTCTCGATTACGCCCTGGGCACGCAGAGCCTTTCGATTCTGCCGATGCGGCGCCCGGCCGTCGCCAAGCGGCATGATGAGGATCTGCTCTATATGCGGCTGCACCTGCTGGCGGTCGCGCGCGCCTATGGCCTGACGGCGATCGATGCGATGCGGCCGGGCGTGCTCTCCGATATCGAAAGCGTCCGCGTCGATGCGGAGTACTCCCGCTGGCTGGGCTTCGACGGCATCGATTTCTACCACCCGTCCTTCATCGACATGGCCAACGATGTCTTCACACCCTCGGCCGAAGAACTCGAATGGTGCGACCGGGTGCTCAAAGCAACCGAAGGCCGCAAGGCAGGCGATACGGCCTCGATCAAGATCGACGGCCGCGTGGTGCTGCCCCAGCATATCGAGACGGCACAGCGCCTTAAACTTCTGTGGCAGGAGATCGGCAACCGGTAACCGCTCTCGCGACGGGATAAGAACGTGGCGAAGGAAACCGGGTCGAGCAGCAGGCGTCGCCTGCGCCGCCAGCCGGCCACCAAAAGGCTCGCCGCCATTTCCGACCTTTCTTCGCGTCTCACGCACGACTTCAACAACGTCCTGGCCGCGGTCGTCGGCCATCTCGAACTGATCGAACGCCGGCTGGAAGGCAGCCCCGATGCACAGGCACGCCTGCACAAGGCGATTACCGCGGCATTGCAAGGGCGCGCCGTCGCCCAGAAATTGGCGGTGTTCTCAGCGCCTCGCGTTGACGAACCCAGAGCGATGTCGATCAACGCCGTTGCGCGTCGGGTCTGCGAACGAGTCCGCGCCCTCGGGCGGACCGTCGAGCAGCATGGTTCGGCTTCCGACGGACCCGTTCTTGGGGACGAACGGCGATTGGAGGCAGCCCTGGTCGCGCTGACCCTCGCCGCATCCGGAAACGCCGGCCCCGTTTCGATAACCGTCGGCAATCACCCCGGGCGACAACGCAAGCAGGCCTGGATAGCGGTTGCAGGCCCCGGCCTTACCCCCCCGCCCGAGGGTCCAGACGACGACGGCTTTCGCACCCTCGCGCTGGATTCTGCTGCATTATTTGCAGAAGCCTTCGGAGGGCAGGTTCAATTCGGGATCGCCGAAGGTGCCCCCCACCCCGAATGCCGGCTCGTTCTTCCGCTCCAGAATGATGGTATCGCGGAGGCCTGAGCCAGAGGCTCAAAACGCCGGTGGCCGCTCCTAAGGAGCGGCCACCGTGGAACTCTTGGAAAGCGGGATCAGACGACCGCGTGCACCGAGCCCGTCTGGCGGCGCATGGCCGGCGCTGCTGCGGAGCGACGGGGCTTCGGAGCCTCCATCAGCGCATGCATGGCCTTCTGAGCACGGTTGGCGCGGGACTTGACCGTACCGACCGGGAGTCCCATCTGCGCAGAGGCTTCCTCATAGGAAAGGCCCTCGATCTTGACCAGTTCCAACGCGAGCCGCTGCTTGTCCGGCATCATCTGCAAGGCACGCTCTGCCGCCCGCAGCATCATATAAGTGTCCTGGTTGGGCTCGGCGACCACGTTGGTCGGCAGTTCGCTCGGATCGAACAGAATCTCCGCCCGGCCGCGGCGACGCAGTTCGTTGACATGAAGATTGTGCATGATCGTGGTCAACCACGCCCGCAGATTGGTGCCCTCGGTAAAGAGATGCTGCTTGAGCAGGGCGCGGGTCAGACATTCCTGGAGAAGATCGTCCGCGGCGACCACGTTGCGGGTCAGCGCGCGCGCGAAATTACGCAGGTACGGAATGTGCTGTTCGACGTTATCGGACACGGAGCTCATCGGTACCTCCTCGGTTTCAATCCTTCCGGGCTCCGCGGCGACGCCGTCCAGCCCGTCTGTCAACGAAACATAGGGGACGATTTCAAACCGATGATGTCAGCGACCCTGGATTTTGGTAAGAATTGTAATCAATGTAACAATGAAACCTCGCGGCTCCTCCGGCGTCGGTCACAATGTGGCAACGGCGCCCTATTTGCCCGCGATGTCGCCTTAGCTAGCTGTTGAGGACCGTCGCGCTTGGACAGTCAGATCCATATCGCCGTCGTCGACGACGACCCCGACATCCGCGAAGTCATATCGACCTATCTGTCCGAGGAAGGTTACTGCGTCTCGGCCTGCGTCTCCGGCGACGAATTATGGACCGCCCTCGACGGGCGCCCGGCCGAACTGGTGATTTTGGATGTCCGGCTGAATGCCGAGAATGGTTTCGAAATCGCCAAAGCGCTTCGCTCCAAGAGCGATATCGGCATCATCATGCTGACGGCGAAGGCCGATGTGGTGGATAGGGTCGTCGGGCTTGAGGTGGGCGCCGACGACTATGTGGTGAAGCCGTTCCATCTCCGCGAGCTGGCGGCGCGGGTGAAAAGCGTTCTGCGCCGTCGCACGCCCCCTGGCGAGGCGGGAAGTACCGAAACCTCTTCCTTAAATCAGGACACGCCTCACGAAGGCTCGGTCTTGCGCTTTGCCGATTGGAAGCTGGACGAGGATCGGCGACAGCTCTCCGGGCCGGATGGCGACGTGGACCTGACGGCGGGCGAGTTCGATCTTCTGGTCGCTCTTGTGACGCATCCGCAGCGCGCTCTCAGCCGCGACCAGTTGCTCGATTTCGCCAGAGGCCGCAGCGCAACCCTGTTCGACCGCAGCATCGATGTGCAGATCGGCCGCCTCCGGCGGAAAATCGAGGTGGACCCGAAGAAGCCCGCGATCATTAAGACGGTGCGCGGCGCCGGCTACATGCTGGCGGTTAACGTACAGCGGGGTTGACGCTCGTCGGACATTGGCAGGCCCTTGCCCGCGTGCGGTTTTCGTATACCCGCCCGGTCGATACGATTATGCTATTGGTGCGATAACGGAAGGTTAAGCACCCATGGCGCGAGACCCTGCGTCCCCAGATGAACGCATCGCCCAGCGGTGTCGTATCCTCGTGGTCGAAGACGACCTGCTCGTGGCGGATTTGGTCGCCGATATGCTGGAAGAACTCGATTACATCCCGGTCGGGCCGGCCCCGAGTCTGGAACGCGCGTACGAGCTGTTGGAGCACGAAGCTCTCGACGGCGCCATTCTCGACTTGAACCTGAACGGCGTGCCTGTCTTTCCCTTGGCGGAACGCTGCCTTGCATTGAACATACCCGTGGTCCTCGCCACCGGATATGCCGACAAGTCGATCATGCCGGAAAGCTGTCGCGATCTCCCGAGCCTGGAAAAGCCTTTCCATTTCGAGACCTTGAGAGCGACCCTCCAAACCGCGCTGCTACAGTCGTCGCGAACAGGCTGCACCGTTCCGGAGTGACGGCTCTCCGCCAGGATCGACCGGACTCCTCGCCGCCGCAGAATGCCGTCGAAGCGCCCGAGCATGGGAACTCTGGCATGGGGCGAGAGTTTGGGTGGGGCATTGCGGCAATTCCATTCGGAAGGAGGGACGGCCATGCCCGCGAAATCGAAGGCACAGCAGATGGCGGCAGGTGCGGCTTTGGCCGCAAAGGAAGGTCGGAGGAAGAAATCCGATCTGCGGGGCGCTTCGAAGGACATGTACGAATCGATGAGCAGGCAGCAGCTCGATGAGCTTGCGTCGACCCCGCGTAAGAACCTTCCGCGCCGCAAATCGGATTAGGACACGCCTTGGCGGATGCGCGCGACGACCCATTCGCGGAATGCAGAGAGCGCCGGCTCGGCACGACGGGACGGCTCGCAGACGAAATAATAGGCGCCCGGTGTGCTGAGCGGCTCCGGGAAGGGAATGACCAGCCGTCCCGCGCGCAGATCGTCGGCAACCAGGACTTCATCGGCCAGGGCCACGCCCAGACGCTCGACGGCCGCTTGGGTCGCGAAATGCCGCGTCTCGAAGGTCAGATTCCCAGCCGGAACAAGGTCCGGCAGACCGGCTTGTGCCAGCCAGAGGGCCCAATCGTCGGGGCGTACACGCGCATGCAGCAATCGGTAGGAAGCTAAGTCGGCAGCCGTCGCCAGAGGTTTGTCGAGCGTCTCCAATCCAGGTGCGCATACAGGCACCAAACGCTCGGCATACAGCCGGACCGCTTCCAGCCCAGGCCAGTCGCCCTCACCGAAACGAAAAGCGCAGTCGATATCGTCACGCGCGAAATCGGCATGCCAGTCGGTCGTTGCGATCCGGACCTCCACATCGGGGTTCGCCGCGTAGAATTCGTGCAGATGCGGCAGCAGCCAGCGCATCGCGATGCTGGGAAACACGCTGACCGTAATGCGACGGTGACGGTGCCTGTCGCGAAATGCAGCAAGGGTTCCGGCAATCCGGTCGAAGCCATCCGTGAGGCCAGGCAACAAGCCTTGCCCATCGGGCGTCAGTTCGATTCCACGATTGGTCCGCCGGAACAGCGCCGTCCCAAGCCATGCCTCCAGCTGACGCACCTGATGGCTGATCGCCGAGGGCGTCACGCACAATTCATCGGCGGCCGTGATGAAGCTGCCATGGCGCGCCGCCGTCTCGAACGCTTTCAACGCGCGCAATGACGGCAACCGATCCGCCGGCCCCTGCGTCATTCCCGTTCCTCCAGCCGCTGCGGGCTGGATTGTAGCGCATCGGGCGATCAGGCGCGGCCGGTTCCCACATAGCCCTCCAGGCTGCCGACCAGGGCGCCACGGCGGATCGGCATGCTGTGCGGCGGAAACTCCTGGACGATCTCGACCCCTTCGTCGCGCAATCGATGCAGCAAACTGTCGAGATGCCGCATCGCGTCGTTCTCGGTATCGCGAACGGCCAGGACGGTCCACGGCTTCCGCGCCGCCTCGGTCATCACCATGTCGACCCAGCTGTCGCGATTCTTCCATTCCTTCGGCGACAGATCCCACAGGACGCAGGTGAAGCCGCGCCCCATCAGATGCTCCACAGCCCGTCCATTCAGCAGGCGCGTGTCGGTGATCCCGCCGGCGCCGAAGGGCCGGTACATCGGTTCCGGGCAACCGAGATCCCCGATCGCCGCCGCGCACAGGTCGATCTCCGGAACCGCGTCCTCAGGGTTCTCCATCCATCCCATCGGCGTCTCGTGGGCATAGGAATGACCGCCGAGCCAGTGCTCTTCGGCGACAGCGCGTTCCGCCGCACGCCTTGCCTCCGGCTGCTCGATCTTGCGGCCGATCACAAAGAAACTGGATTTCACGCCATGCCGGGCGAGCACGTCCAGCACATGGTTGGTTGCAACCGGGTCCGGACCGTCGTCGAAGCTGAGCGTCATGCGGGTCATGGAACGGAACCTTCCTTTTCGTCATGTCTGTTGGCGTCCTCATCCCCTTCGAGGACTAGAGGACGCTGCGCCCGACGGTTCAGATGCAGGCGAACCACATCCGGGCGCGCATAGTGGCCGGCGGAATCGACGAGTTGCTTCCAGTCGCCGATGGCGGCTGGATCGATCTCCGCATAGATCAATGTTTCCGCATCGGGTTCGGCGCGGGCCAGATAGCGCCCGCCCGGCGCCACGATGGCAGAACAGCCGCCGCCCGGACGAAGCCGGTGCACGCTGCCGCCCTCGCCCAGAGCCGCGATGATCTCCGGCGTCAGTATGGCCGTGGCGCTGACGACGAAGCACTGACCTTCAAAGGCATAATGCCGGACTGCCGCATCGACGATCTCGTCGATCCAGGGCATCCCGCCCGGCCAGTTGGCGACATGCAGTTCCTCACCCTGGGCCTGAACCGCATAACGGAACAGGGCATTGCCGTGCTCGTAGCAGATCAGCCCGCCCAGCGTTCCGAGCGGCGTCCGGAAGACGGCTAGGTCCGATCCGTCGCCACGCCCCCAGGTCATGCGCTCGTGATGCGTCGGCACCAGCTTGCGGTGCCGGCCGAGGATGTCGCCGCCTTCGCCGATGAATAGCTGGGTATTGTACAGCGTGCCGCCATCGCGTTCGTTGATGCCGACCGCGACGTGACATTTCGCGCCGCGCGCCGCCTTGCACAAGGCCTGGACCGCCGGCCCCGGCACCGTGACGGCCTGTTCGTAAAGCGGGCGGAAGAAGCGGTTCCGGCTGCCCAGCGGATCGTGGACCAAGGTCCAGTAGGGATAGCCGGGAATAAATGTTTCCGGGAAAACGATCAGCCGCGACCCGGCTTGCCCCGCCTCGCGGATCGCGTCGCATGCCTTCTGCACCGTCGCATCGCGATCGAGAAAGACCGGGGCGAGTTGCGCGGCCGCCGCGATGTATCGTTCCCGCATGGCTGTTCCGTCATTGGCTGAAAGTCGACTCAGGCTCGCCGATCCGTCGACCTGCCGGCAACCGGGAATTTCTCGGCTCGTCGCGAGGAAAATTCAGCTCGGAACCATATCCACAAAGGTTTCGGAATGAGAGAATTTCACCGCAGAAGGAGAACTTCTCGCTTCGCGCGCCCTGAACGGCACTTTACCGTCGAAGGTGGCTACATGCGGCAGCAAACCGCCGCTATAGGGAGGACGTCATGTCGCGCTTCTATGATTGCATCGACGAGAAGTTCCGCCGCTTCATCGACGAGCAGCACATGTTCTTTGTCGCGACCGCGCCGTCGGAAGGGCGGGTCAACTTGTCGCCGAAGGGTCTCGACACCTTCCGCGTCATCGACGACCGCACGGTCGCCTATCTCGACCTGACCGGAAGCGGCAACGAGACGGCGGCACATGTCCTGGAGAACGGCCGCATCACCTTCATGTTCGTCAGCTTCACGCGGAACGCGATGATCCTGCGTCTGTATGGCAAGGCGAGAGCGGTTCAGCCGTCCGATGCGGAATGGGGAGAGCAAGCGGCCCAGTTCCCGCGCATTCCAGGCATGCGGCAGATATTCGTGGCCGACATCGATTCGATTCAGACCTCCTGCGGCTACGGCGTGCCGGAATACGAGCACAGCAAGGAACGCACGACGCTTCAGAAATTCGCCATCGCCAAACAGGCCGACGGCATGCGGCAATACTGGGAAGACAACAACCTGACCAGTATCGACGGCCTGCCGACTGGTCTCGAGCTCGGTGAACGCCCGTGACCGACCGGACCATTCTCGACGGCTTCCGGTCGCTCTCCATCGCCGCCGTCGCCGACGCGCTGGACGAAGTGACCGGCGAGCGGTGCTTCATGGATTCCTGCATCGCACCGCGCATCCGCAGCGGGCGCATTCTCGGACCGGCAGCCACCGTCATGACCGCGCCCACCGGCGAGCGGGCGGTCCACGCTGCCACGATGAAGGTCATCGACGAAGCGCCGCCGGGCAGCGTGATGGTTTTGGGAGTGGAGGACGAGCGCAACGCCGCGATCTGGGATTCGGTCTGGAGTGCCGCCGCAGCTGCGCGCGGACTGGCCGGTGCCGTCACCGACGGCGCCGTGCGCGATCTTGCCCGTATCCGCGCGATGGACGGCTTCGAGGTCTTCGCGGCCGCCGTCACGCCGGGAGCCGGCTTCGGGCGCATCAAGAGCCTGGTCGGAAATGCGGAGATCGAGTGCGGGGGGCTGATCGTCCGCCCGGGCGACCTGATCCTGGGCGACATCGACGGCGTGCTGGCCATCCCGCAGGACAAGGCGGCGGCGGTCCTCGCCGCGGCTCAGGAGATCGAACGGCAGATCGACGATCTCGTTTCGACCGCCGCGGCATCCGGCTCGACGAGAGAAGCGATGCAGCGACACTGGCCCCGGCGCGGCGGCCATTGAACCGTCAGGGCTGCTGTTCGTGCTCCGCCAGCTTCTTCCCGTCAGCGTCCACCTCGCGCAGGATCACGCGATAGCCCCATAACGCACTGAGATGCCGTAACACGCGGCGCGCTTCCAGTGCGTCCAGCATGTGGCCCTCATGGACCATGTGCTGAACAAGCAGGCAGCGATCGCTGTCCAGCGCCGCATCCACCACCTCGATACGCGGGGAATTCACCGCTGGGTCGTAGTAGGAGGCTAGCGCCCGACGCACCCGCATGTATCCGCGCTCGTTATGGATCGCATCGACCAGAATGCCGCTGTCCTCACGGGCATCCGCGATCTTGAACAGCCGCATGCTGCGCATCAGGCTCGGCGAGAGGTACTGGAGGATGAAACTCTCATCCCGGAAATCCGCCCAGGCGCGCCGCAGCGTCTCGATGGGCCGCCCATTGCCGGCGAAATCCGGAAACCACTCCCTGTCCTCCTGCGTCGGTTCGGTGCAGATGCGGGCGATGTCCCGCATCATGCCGAAGCCCAATGCATAAGGATTGATCCCCGAGAAACGCCGGTCGTTGAACGCCGGCTGGGAGATCACGCTGGAATGCAGATGCAGGAACTCCAGCATCTGCCCCTCGCTGAGCCGGCCGCGCTCGTGCAGCCGACTCATGATCTCGTAGTGGCACCAGCAGGCACAGCCCTCGTTCATCATTTTGGTCTGCTTCTGCGGCTCGAAATATGTAGCGATGGTCCGCACGATGCGGATCAGTTCGCGCTCCCAACCGGCCAGCTTCGGTGCATGCTTCTCCAGGAAATACAGAAGATTTTCTTCGGGCAGACCCAACGCGCTGTGCTTGAGCATCTCCTCGGGCCGCACGTCGCCGCCCGCCTCGCTCGGCCGGGGCACGGTGCGCCAGAGGTCGTTATAGGACTGGCGCTCCGCCTCCATGCGCTGCTGCGCGCGGGCGCGCTCTATCTCGATCTGGGGGCGGCTGCGGCGCCCGTACCGGTCGATGCCATGGTCGGACAGCGCATGCGCCGCGTCGAGCACCCGTTCGACCGCCTTGAAGCCGTGCCGCTCCTCGCACTCGGCGACGAAGCGCTTGGCGAAAGCCAGATAATCGAGGATCGCGCCGGCATCCGACCACTGCCGGAAGACCTGGTTGTTCTTGAAGAAATGGTTGTGTCCCATGGCCGCATGGGCGAGCACCGTCGCCTGCATGGTCATGGTGTTCTCTTCCATGATGTAGCAGAGGCTGGGATCGGAATTGATCACGATCTCCAGCGCGAGACCGCTGAGCCCCTTGCGATATGAGGCCTCATGCTGGGCGAAGCGCTTGCCGAAGGACCAGTGCCTGTACATCAGCGGCACGCCCACCGAGGCATAGGCATCGAGCATCTGCTCGGCCGTGATGACCTCGATCTGGGTGCGGTAGATGTCGAGGCCCAATTCCCCAAGCGCGATCTCCTCGATCGCGTCGTAGGTGCGCTGGATCAGGTCGAAGGTCCAGTCGGGCCCCTCGAACAACAGCCCCTTGTCCGATGCGATGGCCGGGGCGGCAGTGGGGGCGGTCACGGAGCGGCTCCTTCACGGCTGAAGAGACCCCGAAAGACCGGATAGATGTCGCGCGGATGCGAAATCCGCCGGACCGCGAAGTTCGCCTGCGTTTCCGCCACCGGCGCGTAACCGGTCCACAACTCCGTCTCGCTCACGCCCATCAGTTCGCCGGGGATGCCGCTGCCGCCGCCGACCTCGACATAAGCCGCGTACTGGCACAGCGGCAGAACCTGCTCACGCAGCAGCCGCGCGCAATGCGGCACGTCGCTGGGCAGGTCGTCGCCATCCGAAGCCTGCGCCAGATAGATGTTCCATTCGCTGACCGGGTAACGGTCATGGACGATCTTCAGCATCTCCTCCAGGGCCGTGGATACCACCGTGCCGCCGGTTTCCCGCCCATAGAAGAAGGTCTCCTCGTCCACCTCGGCCGCTTCGCTCGTGTGCCGGATGAAGACCAGATCCACGCCGTCATAGTGCCGGTCGAGAAAGAGGTGCAGAAGCAGGAAGAAGCGCTTCGCCAGATCCTTGCGCGCCTCATCCATCGAGGCCGAGACATCCATCAGGCAGAACATCACGGCCTGCGCAATCGGCTTGGGCACCCGCTCGTACCGGCGGAACCGCAGATCGATGGGATCGATATAGGGGATGCGTTTGCGCTTGCGGTCCGCCCGCGCCAACATCGTCTCAAGTTCGGCGATCCGGCTCTCGCGACTGCTGCCGTCCGACGGCACGATCTCGCCCTTCCGCAGCCGGTCCAATTCCCCCTGGATCGCTTCGACCGCGGCAAGACCGGGCCGGCCCAACGCCGTTCGCCGTCCCTGTGAGCGGCGAAGCGTCTGGACGACGTTCAACCGGCTCTGCGGACCCGTGGTGGAGAACCCTGCCCGCTGCGGCTGCGGACTTTTCTCCGCCTTGATCTGCTGCTTGATCAAGTCGGGCAGTTCCAGATCCTCGAAGAACAGATCGAGGAACTCGTCGCGCGACAGGGCAAATCGGAAATCGTCTTCGCCCTTGCCGTCGGCTCCGGCCTCGCCCGACCCTTTCCCATCTCCCTGGCCGTCGCCGCCGGACCGCGGAATCCGGTCGCCTTCGCTGAAGCGTTCGTTTCCGGGCAACACCCGCGTCCACCGGCCGGTCGACGGATCGTGCAGGAAGCGCGGTTCATGGATGCCGTCCGGCGAGATGGAGACATCCTCGCCGGAGGTCACGTCGGAAACGCTGCGCTTGCGCAGGCTGTCCGCTATGGACTCTCGAATCTGGTCGCGCGCCCGCTGAATGAAGCGTCGCCTGTTTCCCAGGCTGCGGCCCTTGGGGTTCAGGCGCCTGTCGATGATGTTCATGTCGTGCCGTCCAGATCTGCTGCGGGGAAAAGGCGGCGGGAGGGCCCCACCGCTACCCTGCCTTCTGCACGCGCATGTACCATTCGACGAGGCGGCGGACCTGACGCGGGGTGTAGCCATGCGCCACCATCCGGTCCAGGAACGCCTGGTGCTTCTCCGCGCTCTCGCTGTCCTTCTTGGTATCGAAGGAAATGACCGGCAGCAGCTCCTCGATCTGAGAGAACATCCGCTCCTCGATCACCTGCCGGACCTTCTCATAGGACGTCCAACTCGGATTCCGGCCACCGCTCTGCGCCCGTTGGCGCAGGGCGTATTTCACGACCTCGTTGCGGAAATCCTTGGGATTGGCGATCCCCGCCGGCTTCTCGGTCTTGGAGAGCTCCTGATCCAGCATCTGCCGGTTGAGGATCTGGCCGGTGTCCGGATCCTTGTAGTCCTGGTTCTCGACCCAGGCATCGGCATAGGCGATGTAGCGGTCGAACAGGTTCTGGCCGTAGTCGTTGTAGGATTCCAGATAGGCTTTCTGGATTTCCTTGCCGATGTACTCGGCATAACGCGGCGACAGCTCGTCCTTGATGAAGGCCAAGTACTGCTGCTCGGTATCCGCCGGAAACTGCTCGCGGCGCACCGCCTGCTCCAGCACATACATGAGATGGACAGGGTCGGCCGCCACCTCCTGGGTGTCGAAGTTGAAGGTCTCCGACAGCACCTTGTAGGCGAAGCGGGTCGACAGGCCGGTCATGCCCTCGTCCACACCGCCGATGTCGCGATACTCCTGGACCGTCTTCGCGTTCGGATCGGTGTCCTTCAGGCTCTCGCCGTTATAGACCCGCATCTTCGAGAACAGCGATGAGTTCTCATGCGGCTTCAGCCGCGAGAGAATCGAGAACTCGGCCGCCATCCGCAGGGTCGACGGCGCACAGGTCGCATCGGCGAGCTCGGAATTGCCGATCAGCTTGGCATAGATGTCCACTTCCTCGTCGACGCGCAGGCAATAGGGCACCTTGACCACGCAGATGCGGTCGAGAAACGCCTCGTTGTTGCGGTTTGCCTTAAAGCTCTTCCATTCCGCTTCGTTGGAATGGGCCAGGATCATACCCTGGAACGGCAGCGCCCCGATGTTCTCGGAGCCCATGTAGTTGTTTTCCTGCGTCGCGGTCAGTAGCGGATGCAGCATCTTCAGCGGCGCCTTGAACATTTCGACGAACTCGAGAATGCCCTGAGTCGTGCGGTTAAGGCCGCCCGAATAGGCGTACGCGTCCGGGTCCTCCTGGCTGAAGAACTCCAGCTTGCGAATGTCCACCTTGCCGACCAGCGACGAGATGTCCTGATTGTTCTCGTCGCCCGGCTCCGTCTTGGCGACGCCGATCTGGCGCAGCTTCGAGGGATGAAGCCGCACCACCGAAAACTTGGAGATGTCGCCGCCGAACTCGTCGAGACGCTTGACCGCCCAGCCGGAACACAGCCCCGTCAGCCGGCGCGCCGGAATCCCGTAGCGCTCCTCCATCAGTCGGCCATGGCGCGCCGGATCGAACAGACCCAGCGGGCTCTCATAGATCGGGCTGACCTGGTCGCCGGCCTTCAGCACATAGATGGGCGCCTGCTCCATCAGCGACTTCAGCCGCTCGGCCAGCGAGGATTTGCCGCCGCCGACCGGGCCCAACAGATAGAGAATCTGCTTGCGTTCCTCGAGCCCCTGCGCGGCATGGCGGAGGAAGCCCACGATCCGCTCGATCGTGTCCTCCATCCCGTAGAAGTCAGCGAAATAAGGGTAAATCTTGATGGTGCGGTTCTGGAAGATGCGGCTCAGGCGTTCGTCGCGCGCGGTGTCGATCACCTTGGGCTCGCCCAGTGCCGACAGCATCCGCTCGGCCGCGCTGGCATAGCACATCGGATCGGACTTGCAGGCCTCCAGATAGGACTGGAGGCTCATCTCCGAGCTTTTCCGGTCCTGGTACTGTTCCGTGAAGAGGTCGAGAACGTCCTGGCTCATGCTGCATCTCCCATCCCGTACGCCCGCCTGGCGTCGGGATCGCGATTTACTCCGCTTCCAAAACAACGGAGCCTGCTGCGCATCAGTTCCCCTGGCCCTTCCTGGATATCGCCTCCCTCAGTTCCGCCCGCCATGCCGGCTTAGTGCGAGATCATCCAAGGCCGCTTTTGCGGAAATGCCTTGGAACCGTCGCGACCGCGCACCGCCTGTCCTTTCACCGACGACGATGAACACCCACAGCCAGGGCCGTGCCGATGTCCCGCCTCGCGCATCTCTCCCGACATCTTCGGGCGATGGGCGCTGCGTTCGTTGGTTGCATGCGCCATGCGGACCGTCGAAGACAGCGTACTCAATTGCGGAGCCGTCAGGAAGGCCCGTGGCGACAACGCGCCGCAGTCCGGGCAGGCGACCGGGTCCGATGACTGGGCCATGGGCCGCATGTCCGTGAACGGACCGCAGGCAACGCATTCATGTTCGTAGATCGGCATTCGGATGCTCCGGATGACTGGGAACGGTTGAGGGAACCGGGGCGAGCGGGGGCGACCGCACAGTGAATGCCGCCCCCGCCGCCGCCCCCGTTACAGATCGGGCGCGAGCGGAATGTCGATGTCGCCCTTGATGTGCTTGATCGGGCCGGATGCATTCGGCCGGATGTCGAAGTCGAAGATTTCGGTCGGCAGGAACAGCGTTGCGCAGGCGTTCGGAATGTCGACCACCCCGCTGATGTGGCCCTGTACCGGCGCCGTGCCCAGGATGGCGTGCGCCTGAGCCCGCGAGTAACCGAACTTGGTCATGTACTCGATGGCGTTCAGGCAGGCCTGGCGGTAGGCGATGTGCACGTCGAGGTAATGCTGCTTGCCGGCCTCGTCGACCGAGATGCCCTCGAAGATCAGGTAATCGTTGTAGTTGGGTATCAACGGGCTGGGCTTGAAGATCGGATTCTTGATCCCGTACTTCGCCATGCCGCCCTTGATCAGGTCGACCTTCATATGCACCCAGCCGGCCATCTCGATGGCGCCGCAGAAGGTGATTTCGCCATCGCCCTGCGAGAAGTGCAGGTCGCCCAGCGACAGGCCGGCCCCGTTCACATAGACCGGGAAGTAGATCTTCGATCCCCGCGACAGATCCTTGATGTCGCAGTTGCCGCCATGCTCGCGCGGCGGAACGGTGCGCGCGCCGGTCGCCGCCGCCGCTTCCTTCGCCGCACCGGACATGCGGCCCATATGGGCCGTCGGCACATAGGGAAGCGTCGCCAGCGGCGGAACCCGCTCGGGATCGGTCGAGAACAGCGCCTCCTCGCGGGTGTTCCAGGTATCCAGCAGCTGCGGCGAGGGCAGGCAGCCGATCAGACCGGGATGGATCAGGCCGGCAAAACTGACGCCGGGCACATGCCGCGAGTTGGTGTAGATGCCGCTCACGTCCCAGATCGACTTCTGCGCCTCGGGGAAGTGGTCGGTCAGGAATCCGCCGCCATTCTTCTTCGAGAAGAAGCCGTTGAAGCCCCACAGGCTGTTCGGCAGGCAGCCGATGTCGAGCAAGTCCACCACCAGCAGATCGCCGGGCTCTGCGCCCTTCACGCCGATGGGGCCGCTGAGGAAATGCACCTTCGACAGGTCGACATCGCGGACGTCCGAAGCATCGTCGTTGTTGGCGATCTGGCCGCCGGTCCAATCCACGCATTCGACGATGAAATCGTCGCCGGGGCTGACCATGGCCACCATCGGAATATCCGGGTGCCAGCGGTTATGGATCATGTCGTTTTCGTATGGAGAGGCCGACAAGTCGACCTTGATAAGAGTATCAGGCACCGATCTTCTCCCGTGGCGTGTTGAGCAAGGAAAAGGCTTGTTCCAGGCCGGTCATACGGCGAGGAACCGGGCAATCGCCGCTTCGTCGACCCGGTCGCGGGTGTCGGAATGGACGATCGTTCCGTTCTCGATAACGAGAATCCGGTCCGCGACATCGAGCACGAAGCTCAGCACCTGCTCGCAGACGACGATGCAGAGCTGACGCATGTCGCGGATGTGTTTCAGCAGCCGCGCGATATCCTTGATGATCGAGGGCTGGATGCCCTCGGTCGGCTCATCGAGCAGCAGAACCTTGGGGTCGCTGGCAAGCGCGCGGGCAATGGCGAGTTGCTGTTGCTGGCCGCCCGACAGGTTGCCCCCGCGCCGGCCGGCGAATTCCTGAAGGATGGGGAACAGTTCGTAGATTTCCGGCGGCACATCCGACTTGCCGGTGACCACCAGCCCGGTCTCGATATTCTCGCGGACGGTCATGGTGCCGAAGATCTGCCGCCCCTGCGGCACATCTCCGAGCCCCTGCCGCACGCGCGAATGACTCGGCAGGCTGGACACCTCGACCCCGCCGACGGAAACGGAGCCGGAAGCCGTCGGCAAGACGCCGATCAGCGACTTCATGAGCGTCGATTTGCCCATGCCGTTGCGGCCGACCACCGCAACGATTTCTCCCGGCTGGACCGCGAGGTCGATGCCGTGCAGCACCTCGCTCTGTCCGTAGCACACATGTAGATCGCGAACCTCGAGCATGGCTCGTTCCTTCTCGCTCAATGACCCAGATAGACTTCCTTGACGGTGGGATCCTCCTGGATCACCTCCATCCGTCCCTCGGCCAGAACCTTGCCCTGGTGCAGGACGGTGACCCTGTCCGCGATGCTCTCGACGAACTTCATGTCGTGCTCGATCACGATCACCGCGCGCCCCTCGGTCACGCGGTTGAGCAGCTCTGCGGTCCGCCCCCGCTCGGCCACGCTCATGCCGGCGACCGGTTCGTCGAGCATCAAAAGCTCGGGGTCCTGGATCAGCAGCATGCCGATCTCAAGCCACTGCTTCTGGCCGTGACTGAGGGTTTCGGCCCGCTGCGACAGATGGTCGTCGAGGAAGATCGTCCGCGCGACCTCATGCACCCGGTCGACCACCTCGGAATTGCGGCGGAAGGCCAGAGCGCCGAACACGCCGCGGCCGCGCGGAAACGAGATTTCGAGATTCTCGAAGACGGTAAGATCCTCATAGATGGACGGATTCTGGAACTTCCGCCCGATGCCGAGCCGCACGATCTCGTGCTCCCGCATCTTGGTGATCTCACGGTTGTTGAACCGGATCGAACCGTCCGAGACCTTCGTCCGGCCGCAGATCAGGTCGAGGACCGTTGTCTTACCGGCACCGTTGGGACCGATGATGACCCGGATTTCATCCTTGTTGATGTAGAGGCTGAGGTCGTTCACGGCCTTGAAGCCGTCGAATGAAACCGTCACCCCTTCCAGGGCCAGCAGAAAGTCGGTGTCGCTGGGGATCATCTGCATCTCTCCCGATCATTCGGCATGCGAGAGGCCGGTTTTCCGGCCGCGCCGATTGGGGCGCAGACGGGCCAGCAGGGGATCGAGGTAGTCGGTGACGAGACCGGCCACACCGCGCGGGAAGAACAGGACCACCGCGATGAACAGGCCGCCCATCGCGAACAGCCACAGCTCCGGGAACGTCTCGGAGAAGACGGTCTTGCCCGCATTGACGATGAGCGCGCCGAGCGCGGCCCCGACCAGCGACAGCCGACCGCCGACCGCGCAGAAGATGACCATCTCGATCGACGGAACGATGCCGATGATCGAGGGCGACATGAACCCGACCTGCAGCGTGAACATGGCACCGCCGATGGCCGAGACGGACGCCGCCACGCAGAAGGAGAAGACCTTGAAGTTGGCGACGTCATAACCGGAGAAGCGCACCCGCTCCTCCTTGTCGCGAATTGCGACCAGGATACGCCCCAGTTTGCTGCCCAGCATCCAGCGCAGCATCAGCATGCAGCCGATCAACAGCGCCCCGTTCACGAAGTAGAGAATCTGCCGCGCCTCGTCGGTGCGGATGTCCCAGCCGTGAAGCGTGCGCAGATCGGTGATGCCGTTGACGCCGCCGGTGTAGCCCTGCTGGCCGATGATAAGGATCGTGGCCACGGCGACGATGGCCTGGGTGATGATCGCAAAATAGACGCCGCCGACCCGGCGCTTGAACATCGCGATGCCGATGACGAAGGCGATCGCTGCCGGCACCGCCACGATCGCAAAGACCGTGAAGGTGAAGGAGTTGAAGGGTTCCCAGAACCAGGGCAGCGCGGTCAGCTGGTTCCAGTCCATGAAGTCGGGAATGCCGGGCGTGGATTGAATCTTGGTGATCTCGGGACTGGACGCCTCAAGTTTGAGGAACATGGCCATCCCATAGCCGCCCAGTCCGAAGAAAAGGCCCTGCCCAAGACTGAGAACCCCCGTGTAGCCCCAGCACAGGACGAGACCGATCGCCACGAACCCGAAGGCAAGATACTTGCCCACCAGATTCAGTCGGAAATCGTCCATCACCAGCGGAAAGATCACGAGGATCAGCAGCGCGAGCGCGAGATAGGCAATCAGTTCGCGCTGACGCGCCGAATTGGTGAAAGTCGACATGATTACCTCCGCACCTTCAGGACGAAGAGACCCTCCGGCCGCAGCATCAGCAGCCCGATGACGATCAGCAGCGTGATGACCTTGGCCATCGAACCGCTGAGGAAGAACTCAAGAGCCGATTGGGACTGCGAGATGGTGAGGGCCGAAGCCACGGTGCCGATCAGGCTCTGCGCGCCGCCGAACACCACCACCAGGAAGGTGTCGACGATGTAGAGCTGACCGGAAGTCGGGCCGGTGGAGCCGATCATGGTAAAGGCGCTGCCGGCCACGCCGGCGACGCCGCAGCCGAGGCCGAAGGTCATCCGGTCGATCCGCCGCGTGTCGATGCCGACGGCGCCGCTCATCGTCCGATTGGCCGTCACCGCGCGCACCTGAAGGCCCCAGCGCGACCGGAACATCAACACGACCACCGCGGCCGTGATGACCAGGGTCAGCCCCATCACGAAAAGGCCATTGATCTGCATTTCGATGGTGTCGGAGATGGCAAGCGAGCCCATCAGCCAGTCGGGCAACACGACACCCACCTCACGTGCGCCGAACACCGAGCGATAGAGCTGCTGCAGGATCAGGCTCAGGCCCCAGGTCGCGAGCAGCGTATCCAGCGGCCGCTTGTAGAGATGCCGGATCAGCGCCCACTCGACGAACAATCCGAGCGCGCCTGCGGCCAGGAAGGCCAGCACCATCGCGACGATGAAGTAGGCGGGGTAAGCCCAGGGCAGATAGTCCGCGAACAGGTGCGAACACATGTAGGTGACGTAGGCGCCGAGGATCAGGAATTCGCCATGCGCCATGTTGATGACGCCCATCTGGCCGAAGATGATCGCCAGACCCAGCGCCATCAGCACGAACACGGAGAACAGGATCAGGCCGGCGAAGGCCTGCATCGCGAGGATCGAACCCAGCTCACCCAAGGAATAATCGAACATCGAGCGGAACTCCCAGCGGCGTCAGAAGGCGAAGCGCCGCCCCGGCCGGACCTGCCGGCCGGGGCGGCAACGCATCACTGATAGCCCTTGGGGAAGGGATCGGGTTCGACGAGGTCCGCCGTCTCGTAGATGAGATCGTACTGACCGTCGGCCCGTGCGCGACCGACCCGCGTCTTGCTCCAGAGGTGATGATTCTCGTGGATGCGGACGTAGCCTTCCGGTGCCTCCTTGAACTCGATCCCCGGCGATGCCGCCGCGATCTTGTCGATGTCGAAGCTGCCCGCCTTCTCA
>JBFWNZ010000003.1:0-31805 GCA_050250795.1 Alphaproteobacteria bacterium
GTGCCGCGGCCGGCGCCGGCTCTTTCACGGGACTGGACGTTTCATCGTTTGGAACCGTCGGGGGCGTGAAGATCGACGCGGATCGCTTCGCGTCCGGTGGGAGCGGTCAGGGTGCGGCGTCTGCCAGGGGGGCTCCGGTCGGCAAGGACTATTTTGCCGTGATGACTTTCACCGCCGTGCCGGGGACGTCAGGGCTGGATCGGATCAAGGCCGTATGCGACGTGGTGAAGGGCGAGCCGGTTACGTACTGTGGGCGGGGCGAATGCGCAGAGGTCGGTTTCGCCGGTCCCGGCGCATCCTGTGCCACGGGCTATGGGGCTTTCACTCGTTACAGCCGGTATGAAGGTCCGCAAGCGGAAATTCTTGCCCGCGCCGCGTGCGCATCTTCGGCCATTCGCCACAAGGCCCGCAATCCGGCGGCACAAGGCTACTTCTGCGTCCCGCGCTAACGTACCAACCGCATGTGCCGTCGCCGCGGACGGCCGTCAGGCAGGCGATCGGGAGGAGGGGAAGATGCATCGAGGTCTAGGCGTTGCCGCGATAACCGCAATGCTGATGCTGACCGGTCCCTCCGGGGCGGCCGAAGGCGATGCGCTGATCGCCGCGATCGAACAGGCAGACCCGGCGGCGGTGGAGCGCCTGCTGTCGTCGGGCGCGACGCCGGACCCGCTGCGGACCGGGATCGGACAGTCGCCGCTTGAGTTCGCTTGCACCAGGATTTCCGACCTGGGATATCCGCCCGACGCGGAGACCCCGGCTGCGAAAGCCGCCATCCCCGCTCTCCGGCGCATCCTCGCACAGCTTCTGGCGGCCGGGGCGGACCCGAACGCGGATGCCTTCCGCCGCGGCGCGTCCACGACGGGGGGACAGACGCCCCTGCATGCCGGAAATCTCGCACTCGATTGCCTCGAACCCTTGCTGGCGGCCGGGGCCGATCCGAATGCCCGCATGGCAAGCGACCTTTGGGGGGCGGGCAAGGGCTTGACGGTGCTGGAGGCCGCGCTGTCCGGCCCGATCCCCGGCCGCGACCGGATTTCGGGATTGGCTCTGCTGATCGAGGCCGGTGCCGATCCCCATCGTAACCGTCACGATGGCCTGTCGCTGAAGGCGGGGCTGGCGGAGACCCTGTCGACGATGCTGCCCGAGCAGGTGAAGGCAGGGCGCCCGGTCCGCGCCGCGGAGGTGGAGCAGCTGAAATACATGTTTCAGGCCTATCGTGCGCTGGACCGGGCCGGCGTTGCCGGGCCGGATGCCGACGCCCGGATGCGCCAGATGGCCGCCGCGCTCGCGTCGTCGCTGGATGCCGCCCCCAAACGGATGTCGGATCTGCTCAGCGAGTCGGGACAGGTCGCCGGCGCCGGTCTTGCGGAGCGCATCGGGCGCAGCGGGCACCTCGACGCGAAGCTGTTCCAGGGCGACCGGGTTCTGTCGGAGGAACTGCCGATCCGCGAGGTCCTGCGCCGATTCCTGGAAACGCGCTCCTGACGGCAAAGCCGACAGGTTCGCTTCTCTCGTAGGGCAGGGCGCTCCCGGAGACGAGAGCACGCCAGCTGTCCGGCGCGCCGCACAAGGGTGGCATAGGAGGGGACGTCTGCTGGCGTTGGGAGCGCGGCCGGTGCGCGGCGTCGCAGAAGCCTTGGATTCCTTGGTGCCCCCGGGGAGACTCGAACTCCCACATCGTTGCCGATAACAGATTTTGAGTCTGCCGCGTCTACCATTCCGCCACAGGGGCCTCGGGCCGCATCATAGGGGCGCCGGAGGCGGGGTCAACGGGGTGCTGCCATGCATGCGCCGCGCGGGCGGCGGGGGTGCGGTTGCTTGCGCCCGGCCGCCGCGCGGTGTCAGACTGCGCGCGGCCGGCATAACTGCCCGATCCGGTTCCGGCTCGGGTCCCTCCCTCAGCATGGGCCGCACTGCCATGAGCGATCGCGCCGCCGACGACCAGGACAGCTTCCCCACGCCCATCGGGCGCCATGGCTGCCTCGACGGCTATGTGGTGCTGGACCTCAGCCAGTATCTGTCGGGCCCGCTTTCGGCGATGATCCTGGCGATCCTGGGTGCCACCGTCATCAAGATCGAGCCGCCGGATACCGGCGAGGGGGTGCGCAACCAGCCGCCCTTCGTCACGCCCGACGGCCTGTCCAAGCGCAAGGCGTCGCCCGAGGACCGCGGCATCGCCTTCCTCAAGCGCAACGCCTGCAAGCTGAGTCTGCCGCTCGACCTGAAATCGGACGCCGGCTATGCCGCCTTCCTGCGGCTGGTCGCCAGCGCCGATGCCGTCATCCACAATTACCGGCCCGGCGTGCCCGAGCGGCTGAAGGTGGATGCGGCCAGCCTCAAGGCGGTCAATCCCGGCCTCGTCTATTGCGGGATCGACGGCTTCGGCGCCTATGCACAGCCGGGCGACAGGCGCAGCGCCTTCGACGTGGTGATCCAGGCGCTGTCGGGCGTCATGGCCTTTTCCGGCCAGCCGGACGGGCCGCCGACGCTGTGCGGCGCGCCCATCGGCGACCAGTGCGCCGGCCTGTTCGCGGCCATCGCCGTGCTGGCCGGGCTGCTGCAGCGCGACGGCGGGCGCGGCACGGGCGGGGCGCCCGACATGTCGGTGTCGATGCTGAACGCGATCTCGATGCTGATCTGGGACGAGCACCGCGACCTCTACGTCCAGGACGGCATCGTCGACCGCTGGGGCAACCGCACGCCGCGCAACTATCCCTTCGACACCTACCGCACCGCCGACGGGCTGTATGTCGCGATCTCCGGGGCGGGGCCGGTCGACTGGACGAACCTTGTCGAGGCGACCGCCATCCCCGAATTGCTGGCGCGGCCCGAATGGCGGCAGTTGGACGCGCGGGTACGCGACCGCGAGGAGATCGACCGCCATCTCGTGCCCTGGTTCCAGTTGCGCCGCCGCGACGAGGTGCTGCGCGTGGTCGGCGGCCGCGGCGTGACCGTGGTGCCGGTGATGGGCATTAATGACATCATGGGCGATGACCGCTTCCGCCGCGCCGTGCTGTTCGATCTGGACGACAGCGAGCATGGCGAGACCGGCGCGCTGCATGCGCGCTTTCCCATCGTCATCGAGGGCAAGCAGCCCGGCCCCTACGACCCGCCGGCGCCGCCGCTCGGCCAGGACACGGTGGCGCTGCTCAAGCGCTATGCCGGCATGGACGACGCCGAGATCGCGGCGCTGGCCGCGGCCGGCGCCACGTCCGTCGCAACAAGAAACGGGCATTGATGGAGGATTCCCGCCCCATGCAGATCATCGACTTCCGCAGCTATGCGCCGCTCAAGGCGACGATGGATTTCATCAGCAATCCGCAGACCGTCGCCGGCAAATATGTCAGCCAGTACGGGCTGACCGACATGGACCGGCACATCAAGGACATCCCCGCCTTCGAGAAACATATGGACGATCATGGCGTCAGCCATACCGTGATCGCCTGCAACGGCTCGCTGGCCGAGGATGTGGTGGACTTCGCGAACGGGTCGAAGCGCGTGATCGCCATCGCGGACATCCGGCCGCAGAACCCGGCCGAGGTGGTGCGCCGCATCCAGCGCCTCTACGACAACGGCGCTCGGCTGGTCGGCCTCACGCCGTGGAAGGAGGACATCCCCGCCAACGACCGCATCTGGTACCCGATCTATGCCAAATGCTGCGAGCTGGGCATGGGCTGCGTGATCCACGCCTCGTTCCATTTCGGCAAGGGCGTGAAGCTGCGCAGCGCGCATCCGCTGAACCTGGACGACGTGGCGGTCGACTTCCCCGAGCTGCGCATCATCGCCAGCCATGGCGGCTGGCCCTGGATGTCCGACATGGTGGCCGTCGCCTGGCATCACGAGCATGTCTATGTCGAACTGTCGGGCTGGCGGTTCAAATACCTGCCGCAGGAGCATTCCGGCTGGGACATGATCTTCCAGAGCGGCAACGGTCCGCTGCGCGACAAGATCCTGTGGGGCGCGCTGTGGCCGTTCATGCCGCTCGACCGCCAGATCGCGGAGTCGAAGGAGATGCCGTTCTCGCCGGCGGTGCAGCAGAAGCTGTTCCACGACAATGCGCATCGCCTGCTGACCGAGTTGAAGGCGATCTGATCCCGCCCCCTCGACGGCGCCCCTCGACGGCGCCCCTCGACGGTATTGTGCCGGCGTGATACCGACGCGCCGGCACAATGCGTCCGAGGAGCCGTCCCCCGCATGCTGACACGCCTTTACGACTGGACGATGGGCCTTGCCGCCCATCGCCACGCCATCTGGTGGCTCGCCGCCATCTCCTTCGCCGAAAGCTCGTTCTTCCCGATCCCGCCCGATGTGCTGATCATCGCCATGGTGCTGGCGGCACGCGAGCGCGCCTGGCGGGTCGCGACGGTCTGCACCCTTGCCTCGGTGGCCGGCGGTCTGGCGGGCTATGCCATCGGCGCGCTGCTCTACGAAGGGGTCGGTGCGCCCATCATCGCCTTCTACGGCTATGGCGAGAAGTTTCAGGTCTTTCAGGGCTGGTACCATGAATACGGCGCCTGGATCGTCGGGGCCGGCGGGTTCACGCCCATCCCCTACAAGGTCATCACGATTGCCAGCGGCGTCGCGGATCTCGACCTCGCGACCTTCACCATCGTCTCGGCGCTCAGCCGCGGCGCCCGTTTCTTCCTCGTTGCGGCATTGCTGTGGCGCTTCGGGCCGCCGATCCGGGCCTTCATCGAGGCGCGTCTCGGCATCCTGACGCTTGCGTTCTTCGTCCTCCTGATCGGCAGCTTCTTCGCCCTGCGTTATCTCGCCTGATCGTCCGGCTTGGAACTTTCCCCGGGCATGCGGGGTTGATTCCGGCATGACGACAGCCGGGATCGGCGCCGAAGCGAGGGCGCGGCGGAAACCGGAGCCGGGCCTCGGCCCGCATGGCGCAGTTCAAGGTAGGAGGACGACCATGACTCGGAAGATCATGCTGACGGGCGTCGCGCTGGCGGCCCTGCTGGGCCTCGCGGCCTGCGGCGAAAGCAAGGGCGACCGTGCCCTGTCGGGTGCGGGTATCGGTGCGGCCGGCGGTGCGGTCGGCGGTGCCCTGATGGGCAATCCGGCGGCGGGTGCGGCCATCGGTGCCGCGGCCGGTGCCGTGACCGGCGCCGTGACCGACAAGGACGATATCGACCTGGGCAAGCCCGCCTGGGATTGACGGACCGTTCCGTCTCGGCAAACGGCCGCGCCCGACAGCGCGGCCGTTTCGCTTGTGCGTGGACCGCCCGCCGGAATCGGCTATCTTGCGGCCCGAGGAGGCTGGCAGATGGCTCCACACACAATCGACGCGTCGATAACCCGCGACCCGCGCGCGGTGCCGGCCGCAGTGGCGGCGCTGGCACTGGCGGTTCTCGGCGGCGCCTATGCGTTCCAGTATCTGGGCGGGCTGGAGCCCTGCAAGCTGTGCCTCTATCAGCGCTGGCCGTGGTGGATCGCCGGCTTGGCGGGCCTGGCCGGCATTGCGCTCGGTCATGACCGGCGGCTGCGGAGGATCCTGATCCTGACGGCAGGGCTGGCGATGGCGGTCGGGGCCGCGATCGCGCTGTTCCATGTCGGGGTCGAGCAGCGCTGGTGGCAGGGGCCGACCTCCTGCAGCAGCGGCAGCGCGCTTCCCGATACGCTCGAGGCGATGATGGCGGCGGCCTCGCGGGCGCCGGTCGTCGCCTGCAATGAGGTGGCGTGGTCGCTCTGGGGCATTTCGATGGCCGGCTTCAATGTCCTGATTTCGGCGGCCGGGGCCGCGGCGGCGCTCGCCTATGGGCTGCGCTACGCGGGCGGTTCGTCTCGCGGTACGGCGGAGGCGGCGCGATGAGCGCACGTCCCGGTCCCCGCTATCTGCCCGGCGACCCCGAGCCTGCCGTCCGTCGCGCGCGCATGCTGCGCGTGGACCATGCCGGCGAATACGGGGCGGTACGCATCTATGCCGGGCAGCGGGCGGTGCTGGACGGCACGCCCGCCGAAGCGGCGCTGCGTCATATGGCGGCGCAGGAGGCCGAGCATCTTGCTGCCTTCGACCGGCTGCTGCCCGAGAACCGCGTCCGCCCGACGATGTTGGCGCCGGTCTGGCATGTCATGGGCTGGCTGCTGGGCTGGACGACGGCGCGAATCGGGCCCGAGGCGGCGATGGCCTGCACCGTGGCGGTGGAGGAGGTCATCGACCGCCACTATGCGGGACAGGCCGAGACCTTGGCGGCGGAGGATCCGGCGCTGGCCGCCACCATCGAAAAATTCCGCCAGGAGGAGGTGGCGCACCGCGACGCGGCGCTGGCCGCCGATGCGGAGCGTGCGCCGGCCTATCCGCTGCTCACGGCCGCCGTGCGCGGCATTTCCCGCGCTGCGATCCGGCTTTCGGAGCGAATCTGACCCTTACTGCCCCGCGACCGTCATGCCCTCGACGCGGATCGTCGGGGCGTTGGTCGATTGCTTGAAGGCAAGGTCGTTCGCCGGCGTCATATTCAGGAACATGTCCTTCAGGTTCCCGGCCACCGTGATCTCGCTGACCGGATAGGCGATCTCGCCTTTCTCAATCCAGAAGCCGGCGGCACCGCGGCTGTAGTCGCCGGTGACGCCGTTGATGCCGAACCCCATCAGCTCGGTCACATAGAAGCCGCTCTCGATATCGGCGATCAGGGCCTCGGGCGTCAGTGTGCCCGGCTCCATCCAGAGATTGGTCGTCGACGGCGAGGGCGGGCCGCCGGTGCCACGCGCGGCGCGGCCGGTGCTGGTCATGCCGAGCTGGCGCGCGGTGGCGAGGTCCAGCACCCAATGCCGCAGCACCCCGTCCTCGACCAGATGCAGGCGGCGATTCTCCAGCCCCTCCGCATCGAAAGGCTTGGAGGCGAGGCCGCGATGGCGGTGCGGGTCGTCGACGATGCGGATGCCCGCGGCGAAGACGGGCTTGTCCATCCGGTCCTTCAGAAAGCTGGTGCCGCGCGCCACCGCCGCGCCGTTGATCGCGCCGGCCAGGTGGCCCAGCAGCCCCCGCGACACCCGCGGGTCATAGACGATGGGCACCCGCGCGGTCGGGGCCTTGCGCGGCTTGAGGCGGCGCACCGCGCGCTCGCCGGCCTGCCGGCCCACCGTGGCGGGATCCTCCAGGCCGCTGGCATGCACGGCGGCGGAATAGTCGTAGTCCCGCTCCATGCCGGTGCCTTCGCCGGCGAGTACGGCCGCGCTGACCGAATGGTAGGTGACGGCATAGCCGCCGCGGAACCCGTTCGAGGCGGCAAGCGCGATGCGGGTGCCGCTCCAGCTTGCCTCCGCACCTTCCGAGTTGGTGACGCCGGCAACCGCGCGGGCCGCGTCCTCCGCGATCCGCGCCCGCTCGATCAGAACCTCCGGCGCCGGTTCCTCGGGATCGCAGATGTCCAGGTCGGGGATGGCGCCACGGAACACGGCCTCAGGATCGGCGATGCCGCAATAGCGGTCCTCGGGCACCGAGCGGGCCATGGCGACCGCGCGCTCGACCAGCGCCGCCAACGCTTCGGGTGCGCGGTCGGAGGAGGAGACCATGGCCTGCTTGCGCCCGATCAGCACCCGCAGGCCGAGATCGCTGCCCTCCGCCCGTTCCAGCTTCTCGATCTCGCCCAGCCGCTGCGCATGCGACAGCGATGTGCCGTGCACCGCCACGGCGTCGGCAGCATCGGCACCGGCGGCCAGCGCCTTCGCCAGCAGGTCGTCGAGCAGCGTGAGGTCGTCGTCGGCATGGCCGGCCATGAGGCACTCCTGGGAGACTGGATTCAGTGGCAACGGCCTGCTTATACGCCGGGTTCCTTGTGGGAAGAAGGCTCGGCGTCCAGCGCCGCCTGCGCGCGCTCGATGACACCGTGAATGAATACGGTCATTTCTTCCTGGAGTTCTTGAAGGCGAGCGTCGTCGCTTGGGGTCATCCAGGGCATGATTTCATGGAAGACGTGCGCAGCATCGGCCGGCCGGTCCAACCGGTCCATGTCCCAGGCGCATTTATAAGCCGCCCAAAGCACGTCCTCGGCCAGTTCCGGGCACGGTTCCTGGGCGAACCGGTCGAGCATCTCCTCCAGTATCGCAATGCGCTCTTCATGCTGCTCCGGACGCAGAAAATCGGCTTTCTGCCGATAAACACGCGCCACGAATGGCTTGGTATTCGGATCGTCCGTCGCGCCGAACAGATGAATCATCTCATCGCAGAGCGGCACCACCGTCCCGGCGTCGCGATCGAGCATGACCAGCGCGGTGATCCGGCCGGCACGGGCGCGTGCTGCATCGTAGATGACATGTTCGTTCAGATCGGCGCCGATCCGTTGCAAGGCCTCCTCGAACAGAGGCAGGGCCTCGGCAGGGCGCTTTAAATCCTCCAGCAGAATGAGCCCCTTGTAGGTAAGGCTGCGCACGACGATGGATGGGAAGCCGGGATATCCGGCCGCAAGTTCGTCGAGCGCCGCCATTGCCCCCGGCTTATCGCCGGCTTCGTCGAGTTGGAATGCCCGGCGATAGATCGCGCCCATGTCGCGTTGCAGCCGTTCCGCCGACATGGGGTCGCTGTCCGCGTCCTTCTGGCTCCGTTCTGCGAGGCGCTCCTTGATCCGCACTGCCAGATCGCGGATCGTCCCGATCACCTGTCGGGCATCGGGATCGTCGCAGCCGTCGTACCAGCGCATTATCTCGTCGAACTTCGCGAGCGCCTCGGTCTGGCGCCCCAGACGGTCCAGCAGATAAACCTGATCGAAATGTGCCCGGACGACATGGGGCAGCAGATCCCAGTCCTGGACCTGCGCAAAGCGGGCGAGAAATTCCTCGACTGCGGCCAGCGCCGCCGCATCGCGGCCTGCTTTATAAAGCTGCCGGACTTTCTGTTGCAGTACAGCGGCGAGATGGTGCCGCACGCTTTCTGCCTGGCCGAGAAGCCGGTCTATGCGGTCGTAATGCGGAAGCAGCGTGTCGATGTCTGCGTCCGTCTTTACGAGTGCCCCGATCTTGTTCGTCATGATGAGGGCAGCATCGTCGATGACCAAGTCGTCCAGGGGCTCCTGAAGTCTGCTCAAGGCTTCATCCAGAACGGGGATGGCTTCGGCCGCGCGGCCCAAATCCAGCAGTGTCGTACCCTTATGCCCCAGTGCGTGAAGCGCGATCGGATAGATATGCCCGAATTGCGCGAGAAGCTCGTCATAGACGGCCATCTCGGCCTCATGCTCCCCGGCGTCGTCCAGGGCATGCGCCTTCCGAATCAGGGAGCCGACCGTCGCTATATCCTTCTCCGAGAGCATGAAATACACTCAAAAATTGCTTAATAATGACAAATTATGCCGCATTAGGTGCGGCTATGTCATCTCGCGATTTAACGATGCTGCAAGGTTGACAGTACCGAGACGATGACGATCAGGACCAGGGCCAGGAATGTCAGGAGGAACAGCCGGCGGGCGCGCTGCAGGTCCGTTGCGGTGACGGGCTGATCTTCGGCCGGAGACTCATTGCCGCGCAGCCGGCCGCGCATGCCCGTCCGCCGCCGCCGCCGCCGCATCAAGGCGAGGGCGAGACCGACCGCCAGCAGCGGCAGAACCCAGAGCAGATCGTTGGAACCGTTCATCGCGCCCCTCGCGAAAGCCAGGACGCTCGATGGGAAACCAGACGGTGCGGCGGGTCAATCCCGCCGCACCGTGAATGGATTCAGCAGCCGGCTTCGTCCATCCGGATGGCACGGTTGACGGCGCAGGTGACGGCGCGCAGCGAGGCCGTCACGATGTTGGAGTGCTGGCCGACGCCATACAGCTTGCGCCCGTCCACCTCGGTCTCGACGAAGGCGATGGCGGTGGCGTCGGCGCCGCTGCCGACCGAGTGCTCGGCATAGCTGAACACCTTGATGTCGCGGCCGGTCTCCTGCTTCAGCGCATCGACATAGGCGTCGATCGGGCCGTTGCCGTTGCCCTTGGCGCTCACCTTCTTGCCGTTCCTGGTGATCGTCGCGGTCATCTTGCGGCGGGCGACCACGTTGGTGCCTTCCGGGATGGTCCGGTGCTCGACGAAGGCATAGGGCGTGTCGGCCTTCAGATACTCGGTCTCGAACGCCTCCCAGATCTCCTGAACCGACTGTTCCTTGCCGGTCTGGTCGGTGATGCGCTGGACGACGCCGGAGAACTCGATCTGCAGGCTGCGCGGCATCTGGATGCCGTGCTCGGTCTCCATGACATAGGAGATGCCGCCCTTGCCCGACTGGCTGTTGATGCGGATCACCGCCTCGTAGGAGGCGCCGACATCGGCCGGGTCGATGGGCAGATAGGGCACGTCCCACTGCTTGCTGTTGGAGGTGCGCATCGCCTTCAGGCCCTTGTTGATGGCGTCCTGATGGCTGCCGGAGAAGGCCGTGAAGACCAGGTCGCCGGCATAGGGATGGCGCGGATGCACCGGCAGCTGGTTGCAGAACTCGGCCACCGCGCGCAGTTCGCGCATGTTGCGCATGTCCAGCTTCGAATCCAGTCCCTGGCTGACCATGTTCATGGCCAGGGTGATGACATCGACATTGCCGGTGCGCTCGCCATTGCCGAACAGGGTGCCTTCGACCCGCTCGCCGCCGGCCATCATGCCCATCTCCGCCGCCGCGACGCCGGTGCCGCGGTCGTTATGCGGGTGCAGCGACAGGATGATGCTGTCGCGCCGCGCCAGATTGCGGTGCATGAACTCGATCTGGTCGGCATAGACGTTGGGCGTCGCCACCTCGACGGTCGCCGGCAGGTTGATGATGACCTTGTTCTGCGGCGTGGCGCCCCAGATTTCCGTCACCGCGTCGCAGACCTCGACCGCGTAGTCCAGCTCGGTCTGGGTAAAGCTCTCCGGCGAATACTCCAGCACGATCTCGGTCTCGGGCACCGTGGCGACCAGCTCCTTGATCAGGGTCGTGCCTTCGGTGGCGATCTTCTTCACCCCGGCGCGGTCCTGCTGGAAAACCACCCGGCGCTGTACCGTCGAGGTGGAGTTGTACAGATGCACGATGGCGCGCTTGGACCCTGTGATCGCCTCGAAGGTCCGCTTGATCAGCTCCGGCCGCGCCTGGGTCAGAACCTGGATGGTGACGTCGTCGGGGATGCGGTTCTCCTCCACGATCTTCCGCACGAAGGTAAAATCCGTCTCCGACGCGCTGGGGAAGCCGACCTCGATCTCCTTGAAGCCCATCTTCACCAGGGTCTCGAACATCTTCATCTTGCGGTCCGGCCCCATCGGCTCGATCAGCGCCTGGTTGCCGTCGCGCAGGTCGACCGAGCACCAGACGGGGCAGGTGTCGATCACGCGGTTCGGCCATTGCCGGTCCGGCATCGCGATTGGGGGAAAGGGGCGGTACTTCTCGATTGGCATGACGGCCATGGGACTTCTCCTGCTCTTGTCGCGGGGGCGTCCCCTGGACGCCGCACTCGCATATGGTTCGAAGGGGGTCGATAAGGGGCGGCGTGCGAAACGGCCGCCGGGCAGCCGCGGGATCAGGCCCGGCGACCGCCGCTAAGTCGCAGGAGAAGCGCTGTGCAGGCGAAAGGGCTGCGCTGAATCGATTTCGAGGGTTCTGCGGACCGTCGGCTGGACATGACGTGAACTCTTACCGGCTTGTCTGGACTTGCGTGGGACAGGCGTATCCCGGCGACGCCAAAGGGGTCAGCGCGCCGGGCCGGTAAGTCGCAGGCCGAGAAGCCCGTATGCGGTTGCGAACGTCATGATGCCAGGAATGTATGTCCGCTATCGCGCCGCGTCAATGTCGTGCCGCTGGCCCTGGATTCCCGCCTGCGCGGGAATGACACATTTTTACAGCCGTCATTCCGGCCGCAGCGAAGCGGAGAGCCGGAATCCAGGGCCAGCGGCACCCTGCTGCCGGCCTTGGATTCCGCCGATGCGGACCTATCGCATTTCCGCGCGCATCCACTCGATATAGGCCGGCACCCCGCGTTCGATCGTCCATTGCGGGCGGAAGCCCAGGTCGCGGTCCATCGCCGCGATGTCCAGCCGCTCGCGCCGGTCGGAGGGGGGCTCGCTGCCCATCTCGATATCGGCGGTGCGGATCGCCGACCAGACCAGCTCGGCGATCTGCTCCATCGAGGGGAAGTCGGGGCCGGCCACGTTGTAGGCGTATTGCGGCACCGGCCCGGCATCCAGCGCGGCGACCGTCGCATCCACGGCGTCGTCTATATAGGTGTAGTGCCGCCGCTGCCCGGCGCCGGAGGCAAGCCGCGTCGGCCGGCCGGCCAGCGCGTCGGAAATCATGCTGCGGATCGCGCAGTCGGTGCGCCGCGCCGGCCCGTAGACATAGGAATAGCGCAGCCCGACGGCGTCCAGCCCGTACTGTTCGCGGTACGCCTTGAGGATCAGGTCGGCCGCGCCCTTGGTCGCGCCGTAGAGCGAGTTGCCGCGCAGGGGCGCGTCGTCGGGCACCGGCGAGGGCGGGGTGTGACCGTAGGCGGCGGCCGAGGAGGCATAGACGAAGCGACGGATGCCGGCGCGCCGCGCCGCCTCGGCCAGATGCATCGTGCTGGCGACATTGGCCTCGGTGATGACCAGCGGCGCGTCGCGCGACAGCATCGGGCCCGAGATGCCGCCGGAATGGACGATGCTGCCGATGCGGTGCCGCGCGATCAGCGCCTGCATCTCGTCGGCGCTGCCGACGGTGCCCTGAAGGGCGGTGACGCCGGCAATCGGCGCCGGTAGCGGTGCCGGGTCCAGGCCGATGACCGTCGTGCCGCGGGCCGCAAGCGCGCGGGCCAGCGGATAGCCGATCATGCCGCTCGATCCGGTTACAAGGACGGTTTCATCCGCCATGTCCATTCCTCCCCCTTCATGTTTATTTCCAGATGCTCCGGCCGCTGCCGGGCAGTCCGTATTCGTTCCAGCGCTGCGTCACCCGCTCGACGATCTCGTCGGCCATGCGCAGCTTGGTGCCCCATTCGCGCTTGGTCTCGGGCGGCCATTTGTCGGTCGCGTCCAGCCCGATCTTGGAGCCCAGCCCGCTCTCGGGGCTGGCGAAGTCCAGATAGTCGATGGGCGTGTTCTCCACCATCGTTACGTCGCGCGCCGGGTCCATGCGGGTGGAGACCGCCCACATCACGTCCTTCCAGTCGCGCACGTCGATGTCGTCGTCCACGACGATCACCCATTTCGTGTACATGAACTGCCGCAGGAAGGACCACACCGCCATCATCACGCGCTTGGCGTGGCCGGGATAGGCCTTGCGCATCGACACCACCGCCATGCGGTAGGAACAGGCCTCGGGCGGCAGCCAGAAATCGACGATCTCGGGGAATTGCTGGCGCAGCAGCGGCACGAACACCTCGTTCAGCGCCGCGCCCAGCACGCTGGGCTCGTCGGGCGGCCGGCCGGTGAAGGTGGACAGATAGATCGGGTCGCGGCGCATGGTGACGGCCGAGACCCGGAAGACGGGGAAGGGCTCGACCGAATTGTAATAGCCGGTGTGGTCGCCATAGGGGCCCTCGTCGCCGCTCTCGTCCAGCATGACATGGCCTTCGATGACGATCTCGGCGCCGGCCGGGACCTTCAGCGGCACTGTCCGGCAATCGACCAGATCGACTTTCTTGCCGCGCAGCAGGCCTGCGAACTGGTATTCCGACAGCGTGTCCGGCACCGGCGTGACCGCGGCCAGGATGGTGCCGGGATCGGCCCCGATCACGGCGGCGGCCGGCATCGGCTCGGGCCGTGCCTTGCCCCAGCGCGCGAAATGCTGCGCCCCGCCGCGATGCTTCAGCCAGCGCATCAGCGTGGTGTCGCGCCCCGTGACCTGCATGCGATAGATGCCCAGGTTGAAGGCGTCCTCCCGCGTGCCGTCGGGGTTCGGACCCTGCGTCACCACCAGCGGCCAGGTGATCAGCGGCGCCGGCTCGCCCGGCCAGCAGGTCTGGACCGGCAGGCGGGCAAGGTCGATGTCGGCGCCTTCCCACACCACCTCCTGGCAGGGGGCGGACCGTACCGTCCGCGGCCGCATCGCCATCACCGTGCGCAGTATTGGCAGTTTGTCGAGCGCGTCGCGGAAGCCGCCCGGCGGCTCGGGCTGGCGCAGAAAGGCAAGGGTCTCTCCGACCTCGCGCAGACCCTCGGGCTCGCGGTCCATGCCCCAGGCGACGCGCTCCACCGTGCCGAACAGATTGACCAGCACCGGCATGCCGTAGCGTAGGCCGGCCGCGTTCACGACGTTCTCGAACAGCACCGCCGGTCCGCCCTCGGCCAGCAGGCGGGTCTGGATCTCGGTCATCTCCAGTTCGGGCGAAACCGGCGCGGCGACGCGGACCAGCCTCCCCTCGCGTTCCAGCCTTGCCATGAAGTCGCGCAACGATTCGTATGGCACTCGCCTGTCTCCCGCCTCTTCGCGCCTCGCAGCCTATCTGTTACAGAAACCGGGTAAAGGGCAACGACGCACCGCGGCAACGGAGGACAGAGGGCGATGGCAGAGGCGAACGGCGACGGGTCCACAGGCGCGCAGTCGATGGCGCCCGTTACCATCCGCGAGATGGAGTTGGAGGATCTGGCGACGGTGTTCGCCATCGGCGAAAGCCTGTTTCGTGCCGACGAGGTGCCGAACCTCTACCGCACCTGGGACGAGTACGAACTGGTCGACAGCTTCAGCTCGGATGGCGAGTACTGTCTCGTTGCCGTGGACGACGAGACGGATCGCATCGAAGGCTTCGTCCTGGGCACCGTCATCCACAAGCGCAAGGGCGCCTGGACCTATGGCTATCTGGTCTGGCTGGGCGTCCGGCCGGAACTGGTCGGGCGCGGCGTCGCGCGCAAGCTGGTCGCGCGGCTGACCGACCTGTTCATCGATGCCGGCGTCCGCTTGATGCTGGTCGACACCGACGCCGAGAACGACCGGGCCATCGGCTTTTTCAAGCGGGCGGGTTTCGTGAACCCCGTGAACCATATCTATATGACTCGCAACCTCACGAACCTGCCGGGGTACCGGCGGCGGCGGCGCGAAGGCGGGCCGCGCCTGACCAAGAAGGACGATTGAGCATGACCGGCACGGCGGACGGCTTCGATGCGGTGATGGCGGCGGTCGATCCCGAGCGCCTGACCGCGCTGCTGGTCGATTCGGTCGAGCAGTACAGCCCCTCCTATGCCGAGGAGCCGGCGATGGAGGTGTTCATCGCGGCGCTCGCCGAGACCGGCCTGCCGCATCTGCGCCAGCCGGTGCCGGGGCGCGAGGCCGGCGACAATCTGGGCAACCTGATCGTCGAATGGGGGCCGCAGCCTCCGGCCTTCTGCTGGGTCGGCCATGTCGACACGGTGCCGGCGATGGGCGACCAGGAGCCGCTGCCGCGCCGCGAGGGCGACATCCTGCACGGGCTGGGCACGGCCGACATGAAGTCGGGCTGCGCCGCCATCGTCGAGGCGCTGACCGCGCTGCGCAGCGCGGGCGTGGAGCCGAAGCGCGGCCTAGCCGTCGCGCTGGTGGTCGGCGAGGAGGAATACGGCGACGGCTCGGCGGCGCTGCTGCAGCGCGTGGCCGCGCCGCTGACCGTGATCGGCGAGCCGACCGGTCTCGTCCCCTGCATCGACCATTATGCCTATCAAGAGTACCGGCTGCACACCGGCGGCGCGCGGGTGCATGCGGCGCTGCCCGAGCTGGGCGCCAACGCCATCCACGCCATGCTGACCTGGCTGACCGCGCTGTACGAGGCGGCGCAGGACCCGCGCTATGCCGGACGGCTGGCGCTGAACCCGCGCGACATTCGCGGCGGCGGCGACATGTTCGTCGTGGCCGAGCAGTGCGAGGCGGCGATCGACATCCATGTCCGGCCGGATGTGGCGGCGGACGAGGTGCTGGCGGTGATCGAGGCGGCGCGCGACCGGGCGGCGGCGAATCATCCGGATTGCCGGCTCTGGTACGAGCGCCAGTATGTCGCCGACGGCTATGCCATCGCCCCGATGGACGCCCGGCTGGGACCGCTGTCGCGGGCCTTCGACCGGACCGGGGAGCCTTGGGCCCCGGCGGCGTTTCGCTCGCATTCGGACGGCAGCATGTTCCACGCCAAGGGGGTTGCGCCCGTGATCTGCGGCCCCGGCCGGCTGGAGGTCGCGCATACCCGCCATGAATGCGTGTCCATCGCCGAGACCGAGCGCGCGGCGCGTCTCTACGCCGCGATGATCTACGAAGCCTGCATGGTCTGACGGTCCCGATGCTGCCGCCCGACCGCGTCGCCAAGCTGAGCCGCGCCCGCCGCTATCCCTACGACTTTCCCGGCCGGTCCTATGCCTGGCACGGGGCGGGGCTGCGGCCCTTCGCCGCCGGCGACTGCGCCGGGCGGACGCCGGTGCTGGCGGTTGGGTCGAACCGGGCGCCGGAGCGGCTGCTGCAGAAATACGGCGACGCGCATGACCGGGTGATCCCGGTGCAGCAGGCGCGGATGCGCGATTTCGACATCGTCTATGCCGCCCATGTCACCGTCTATGGCGCCATCCCCGCGATGCTTCAGCATGCGCCGGGCGTGACGGTCGACCTCACCGTCACCTGGCTGGACGCGCATCAACTGGACGTGATGCACGCGACCGAGGGCAACTACCATTTCGCGCTGCTGGAGGGGGTGCAGGTCGCGCTGGACGGCGGCGGCACGCTGGACGCGGTCCATCTCTATGTCGGCCGGCGCGGCCATCTGGTGCATGAGGGCGCGGCGGTCGGGCTCTCGGCGATGACGGCGGCGGGCCGCCCCTATCCGGCACGGACGACGGCGGAGATGCTGGAGGCCGTGCATCGCCGCATCGCGCCCGACCTCGATCCGGAGGAGTTCATCCTGCGGCTCATCGACGATGACGGCTTCCGCCGCGCCTGCACCGATCTGCTGTCTGCCGACGCGGTCGCCTTCGCCTATCCCTTCAAGGTGTTCGGCTCATTTGATTGCTGAGCCGTTTCCGGGGTCACGCGCCAGACCACGGCGTTGCGGACATCGGTGTCCTCCAGTTCGCGCGAGGTCTTGACCGCGTAGCGGACCATCCACTCGATATGCTGCTTCGGCAGGTATGTGCGGCCGGGGTCGCCCAGCAGCACCACCGCGCCGCGCCCGGCCAGCCGGCGCAGCCAGGCGGTGACGCGCTCCGCCAGCGGCTTCTCGTAGCAGATGTCCCCGGCCAGCACGACGTCCCAGCCGGCGTCGGTGTCGATCACATCCTCGGTCGTCACATCCACCGCGACCCCGTTCAGGTCCGCGTTGACGCGGCAGGCCGCCGCCGCGAAACGGTCGATATCGGTGGCCGTGACCTTGGCGGCACCCGCCATCGCGGCGGCAACGGCGGAGATGCCCGAGCCGGTGGCGAAATCCAGAACCGTCCGGCCGCGCACGGTCTCGGGCGAATCCAGCAGATGGCGCGCGATGGCCTGCCCGCCGGCCCAGGCGAAGGCCCAATAGGGCGGCGGCAGTCCCATCCGCTCCAGCTCCGCCTCGGTCGCCTCCCACAGCGGCACCAGTGCCGAGGCCAGATACAGCCGGATTTCCGGTACCAGCGGCGGCGCCTCGATGGCGGTGTTGGTGCGGACGAAGGCTTCCGGGTCGTGCGGCGGCTTGGACTTCTTGCCGAACAGGCTCATGCCGACACCGCGCTGGCGATCAGGGCGGCCGTGACGAGCAGGCCGAACCAGCGGTTGGAGCGGAATTTCGTCAGGCAGTCCGTAGGGTCGTCGATATCCACGTCGATCACCTGCCATGCCAGTTGCAGGGCTGCCACCGCCAGCAGCGCGAAGAACGGCCAGCCGAGTGCCGCCAGAACCCCGGTTGCGGCGAGCGCGGCCACGGTCAGCGCATAGAAGCCCCAGAGCCAGGGCTTGGTCCGGTCGCCGAATTTGAGCGCCAGCGACTTCACGCCCACGATCAGATCGTCGGCCTTGTCCTGATGCGCATAGATGGTGTCGTAGCCCAGCGTCCAGGCGATGCCGGCGCCGTAGAGCGCCAGCACCGGCCAGCCGAGGTCGCCGGTCGCGGCCGTCCAGCCCAGCAGCGCGCCCCAGTTGAAGGTGAGGCCGAGCCAGGCCTGCGGCCAGTAGGTCACGCGCTTCATCAAGGGATAGGCCAGCACCAGCGGCATCGCCGCGAAGCCCATCCAGACCGTCGTCATGTTGAACTGAAGCAGCACGCCCAGCCCGATGGCGAGCTGGAGCGCGAGGAAGGCCGCAGCCTGCTTCACGCTCACCTGGCCGCTGGCGATGGGCCGGTCGGCGGTGCGCGCCACCCGGCGGTCGAAATCGCGGTCCAGCATGTCGTTCCAGGTGCAGCCGGCGCCGCGCATGACGAAGGCGCCGATGGCGAACAGCAGCATCGCCGCGAGGTCCGGCCAGCCGCCCCCCTCGGGCCGCGCGGCGGCACCCAGGGCCGCACCCCACCAGCAGGGCAGGAGCAGCAGCCAGGTGCCGATGGGACGGTCGGCGCGCATCAGCCGCAGATAGGGCCGCGCCGGGCGCGGGACCCGGCGGTCGATCCAGCTTCCCGCCGGGATGTCGCTCGCGCTTCTGGCGGTGTCGGTCATCGGCTACCTTGCGGCTCGGAACGGTCGGGCCGAAGCTAACCGAGCGTGGCTGCTTTGGCGAGACAAGGGTAGGGGATGGCCCCGGAGATGGACGGCGAAACCTCCGAGCGGATGCGGGCACGGCTCCATGTGACGGCCGCCTTGGCGGCGGGCGGAACGATGGAGCTTGGCCGCGAGCAGGCGCATTACCTGCGCAATGTGCTGCGGCTGGGGCCGGGCGCGGCGGTGGCGCTGTTCAACGGCCGCGACGGCGAATGGCGCGCCCGCGTCCAGGAGGGCGGCAAGGGCCGTGCCGTGCTGGCGGTCGAGGCGCAGACGCGGCCGCAGGACGCGCCGCCGGACCTGTGGCTCGCCTTTGCGCCGATCAAGCGGGCGCGGCTGGACTTCCTGGTCGAGAAGGCGGTGGAGCTGGGCGTCGCGCGGCTGATGCCGGTGATCACCCGCCACACCGATGTCAGCCGGGTCAATCTCGACCGGCTGGTGGCGAATGCGACAGAGGCCGCGGAGCAATGCGAGCGCATGACCCTTCCGGTGGTGGACGCGCCGGTGCCGCTTGAGCGGCTGCTCGCCGGCTGGCCGGCGGATCGCCGGCTGCTCGTCTGTGCGGAGGCGGGTGCCGCCGCGCCCGTCGCAACGGTCCTGTCGGATACAGGCGCCGGAAATTCTTACGGAATGTTGATCGGGCCCGAGGGGGGCTTCGCGATGGGCGAACTTGACGCCCTTCGCAAACTGGCATTTGTTACGCCCATCAGCCTTGGTCCGCGCATCCTGCGGGCCGAGACTGCGGCGTTGGCGGCGCTCGCCTGCTGGCAGGCGCTGCTGGGCGACTGGGGAACTCGCCCGCCGCGTCCCTGAGCCGCGGTCCGCCGGTGATCTAGGTCGAGGAAACGAACAACAGCGCGGAGTACCGCCCCATGTCCGCACCGCCCAAGAATTCCGGCGCGCCGATTACAAGCAAGACCCAGCTGGTCGAATATATGGAGGGCGGCAGCAAGCCGCGCCAGGACTGGCGGATCGGCACCGAGCACGAGAAATTCGCCTATCGCCTGGGCGATTTCCGCCGCCTGCCCTATGAGGGCACGCCCGGCGTCGGCGTGCTGCTGCACGGGCTGCAGCGCTTCGGCTGGCAGCCGGTGGCCGAGGGCAGCAACGTGATTGCGCTGCGCCACGCCGGCGGCGCGTCGATCACGCTGGAGCCGGGCGGGCAGTTCGAGCTGTCGGGCGCCGTGCTGAACACCATCCATGAGACCTGCAACGAGGTGCACACCCATCTCGACCAGGTGCGTCAGGTGTGCAGCGAGATCGGCGCCGGGATGATCGGGCTGGGATTCGACCCGAAATGGCGGCGCGAGGACATCGGCTGGATGCCCAAGGGCCGCTACAAGATCATGCGCGAATACATGCCGAAGCGCGGCAGCCTCGGCCTCGACATGATGATCCGCACCTGCACGGTCCAGGTGAACCTGGATTTCTCCAGCGAGGCCGACATGGTGCGCAAGATGCGCGTCGGCGTCGCCTTGCAGCCGGTGGCGACGGCGCTGTTCGCCAACTCGCCCTTCGTCGAAGGCAAGCCCAGCGGCTTCCTCAGCTATCGCAGCCACACCTGGACCGACACCGATCCCGACCGCTGCGGCATGCTGCCCTTCGTCTTCGAGGACGGTTTCGGTTTCGAGCGCTGGGTCGACTATGTGCTCGATGTGCCGATGTATTTCGTCTACCGCGAGGGCCGTTACATCGACGTCTCCGGCAAGTCGTTCCGCGACTTCATGGACGGACGGCTGGACGGCTTCAAGGGCCAGATCCCGACCATGTCGGACTGGGAAGACCATATGACGACGGTGTTCCCGGAGGTCCGGCTCAAGCGGTTCATCGAAATGCGCGGCGCCGATGGCGGTCCCTGGCGCCGGCTCTGCGCCCTGCCGGCGCTCTGGGTCGGGCTGCTCTACGACGATGCGGCACTCGACGCCGCGGTCGATCTGGTTCGCGACTGGACGCAGGAGGAACAGGCGGCCATGCGCGATTCCGTTCCGCGCCACGCGCTGGCGACGCCCTTCCGCGACGGCACGGTTCAGGATGTCGCCAAGCGGATGCTGGAGATCGCCCGCGACGGCCTGCGCCGGCGCGCCATCGTCGATTGCGGCGGCAAGGACGAGACCGCCTTCCTCGATGCGCTGCACGAGATCGCCGAATCCGGCCGGACCCCGGCGGAAGACCTGCTCGCGGCCTATCGCGGCCCCTGGGGCGGCGACATCGACCGCGTCTACGCCGAATACTCCTACTGAGGCGGGTTTCAGCGCGGGCGGCACCGTTGTGCCGCCCGCGCGGCCCTTTACTCGACGGCGAACTCGGTCCCGCGCACTGTCATCACCCGTTGCAGGGTGACGGGGTTGCCGTTGTCGTCGGTGCCCCAGTATTCGATGGTGATGCGATCTTCCGGCAGCTTGGTCGCCACATGGTGGTTCGGCTGCGTCAGCGTGGTGCCCGGTTCGACCCGATAGCGAACGACCGCATCGACGCAAAGCTTGCCCAGTTCGACGCAGACCCGCCCGCGTTCCACCGTATAGCCGACACCGGCGGATTCCTTGAAGCTGCGGTCGTGCACGTAGCGGTGCCGTTCGTCCTGGGGGCTCCACTCATAGCGAATCTGCCCGATCTCCAGCGCTGCCTGCGCCGGTCCGCTCACCGCGGGTTTGGGCTTCTCGACGGGGGCCGATGGCGGCGGGTCGTCGCAACCGCCCAGCAGGCCCGCTCCCAGCAATGCCGCAACCCAGGCGCGGCGATGGGCAAGCGTGCTCAAGCGGCGGTCCCGCCGACGGTCAGGCCGTCGATCCGCAATGTGGGCTGGCCGACACCGACCGGCACGCTCTGCCCGTCCTTGCCGCAGGTGCCGATTCCGGGGTCGAGGGCCATGTCGTTGCCGATCATCGCGACGCGGGTCAGGACGTCCGGTCCGTTGCCGATCAGGGTTGCGCCCTTCAGCGGGGCGCCGAGCTTGCCGTTCTCCACCGCATAGGCCTCGGTACAGGAAAACACGAACTTGCCGCTGGTGATGTCGACCTGGCCGCCGCCGAAATTGACCGCATAGACGCCCTTTTTGACGGAGGCGAGAATCTCGGCCGGGTCCTTGTCGCCGCCCATCATAATCGTGTTCGTCATCCGCGGCATCGGGGCATGCGCATAGGACTGGCGGCGTCCGTTGCCGGTGGCCGGCACGCCCATCAGGCGGGCGTTCAGCCGGTCCTGGAGATATCCCACCAGGATGCCCTCCTCGATCAGCGGCGTTCGGGACGAGGGCGTACCTTCGTCGTCGATGGTGATCGAGCCGCGCCGGTCGGCGATCGTGCCGTCGTCGACCACCGTTACACCGGGTGCGGCCACGCGCTGTCCCATCAGGCCGGCGAAAGCCGAGGTCCGCTTGCGGTTGAAGTCGCCTTCCAGCCCGTGGCCGATGGCCTCGTGCAGCAGGATGCCCGGCCAGCCGGGCCCCAGCACGACGGTCATCTCGCCGGCCGGCGCCGGCACGGCCTCCAGGTTGACCAGCGCCTGCCGCAAGGCTTCGTCGACCTGCGCGTGCCACGCATCCGGCTGCAGGAAGCTGTCATATGTCAGGCGCCCGCCGGCGCCGTGCCCGCCGCTCTCCATGCGGTCGCCCTGGCCGACGACGACCGACACATTCAAGCGGACGAGCGGCCGGATATCGGCGGCGCGGAAGCCGTCGGGCCGGATGATCTGGACGGCCTGCCACTGTCCGGCGAGAGAGACCGAAACCTGTCGCACCCGCGGGTCGCGGGCGCGGGCATAGGCGTCGATTTCCGAAAGCAGGTTCACCTTCGCGTCGAACCCGATTCCGGCCAACGGGTCGAAATCGCCGTAGAGGCCCCGATTCGTGCCGGCCGGTGCCGCGGCAAAGCTGCCGCCGCGGCCCGTGCGGACCGCCTTGACCGTCTCGCCGGCGCGGCGGATCGCCTCTTCGCTGATTTCCGAGGCATGGGCAAAGCCGGTGGCTTCGCCGGAGACGGCGCGCAGGCCGAATCCCTGCGAGGTGTCGAAGCTTGCGCTACGCAACCGGCCGTCGTCGAAGCTCAGGCTCTCCGAGCGCCGGTATTCCAGATACAGTTCCCCATCGTCCGATCCGGAGAGCGCGTCCTTGGCGAGGCCTTCGATTCGCGGACGGTCGAGGCCGGCGCGTTCGAAGAACAGCGTGTCGGTGTCGCGCAGGGCGGTCATCGCGGATTCTCCTCGGGTGGCGCCGGATGGCTTCCGTAATTCGGTGGACTATGGCAGAAGCGTGCCGGGAAAACAGCCGTCGCGGCGGGGTTGCCGCGCGGTTTCGGGATGTGGCGGCGTTTTAGGGACATGGGAGCTCAAGCCTTGGAAAACCGCCATTTTTCAGGCAGTTCTTTTTGCGACATAGTGTCGCGCTGTTCACTTCGCCATAGGGTGGGTGCTATAAAGCGCGCGAATTCAGTGGGGAAGGGCGCTCGGTGGGAAATGCGGGCGCACCGGGCATTCCAAGCGCCGGGGTCCGCCCATCGTCGCAGAACGAGGTTCAAGCGGGAGAGGTGAGCGTGCCAACTCGACTCATCGCGGTCGCCGCGATTCTCATTACGGCGGTCAGCAGTGCTGCCTTCGGAGCCGATCCGAAGCCATGGGGGCTCGGGCTGCCGACGCCGGTTTCGGGCACGGCGGAACGCATCGAGGCGTTCCATGACCTGTTGCTCTGGATCATCACGGCGATCACGATCTTCGTGATCATCTTGCTGGGCTATGTGTGCGTTCGCTTCCGCGAAAGCCGCAATCCCACGCCGTCCCGGACGACGCACAACACGTTGGTTGAGGTGCTGTGGACGGTGATCCCGGTGCTGATCCTGGTTGCGATCGCCGTGCCGTCGTTCCGGCTCATGTACTACGCCGACCGTGTCGAAGATGCCGATATGACGCTCAAGGTCGTCGGCCATCAGTGGTACTGGTCGTATGAGTATCCGGATCACGGCAATTTCACGTTCGACGCCAACATGGTCGCCGAGGCGGACCTGAAGCCGGGTCAGTACCGGCTGATGGAAACGGACAACCGCGTCGTGCTGCCGGTGGGCAAGAAGGTCCGGCTGCTGTTCACCTCGACCGACGTGCTGCACTCGTGGGCGATCTCGGAGTTCGGCGTCCGTCTCGACGCCGTGCCCGGCCGCCTGAACGAGACCTGGGTGGAGATCGACAAGCCGGGTGTCTATTACGGCTTCTGCTCCGAACTTTGCGGCGTGAACCATGCCTATATGCCGATCACCGTCGAGGCGGTGCCGGTGGAGCAGTTCGACGCATGGGTGAAGGACGCGCAGACGCGGTTCGCGAAGGTGGACGAGCCGTCTCGTCCGGCCGGCGAGCCGGCCCTGCGCGTGGCGCAGACCGAATCCGGGAATTGAGGACGAATCATGGCGACTGAGCACGCGACGGCGCATCACGGCGACCATCACGACCACCACCCGACCGGCTGGCGGCGCTACGTCTATTCGACCAATCATAAGGACATCGGCACGATGTACCTTATTTTTGCGGTCGTCGCCGGCCTGATCGGCGGTGCCTTCTCCGTCTACATGCGCATGGAGCTCATGGAGCCGGGCGTCCAGTTCATGACGAACCCGGACGGCACGCCGAACGGCCATATCTGGAACATGTTCGTGACCGCCCACGGCCTGATCATGGTGTTCTTCGTGGTCATGCCCGCGCTGATCGGCGGCTTCGGGAACTGGATGGTGCCGCTGATGATCGGCGCGCCGGACATGGCCTTCCCGCGCATGAACAACATCAGCTTCTGGCTGCTGATTCCGTCCTTCACGCTGCTGCTCGGCTCGGCCGTCATCGGCGGCGGCGCGGGCACGGGATGGACGATCTATCCGCCGCTGTCGTCCAATCTCGGCCATCCCGGACCGGCCGTGGACATGGCGATCTTCTCGCTTCACCTCGCCGGTGCGTCGTCGATCCTGGGTGCGGTCAACTTCATCACCACGATCTTCAACATGCGCGCTCATGGCATGACGCTGCACAAGATGCCGCTGTTCGTGTGGGCGATGCTGGTGACGGCTTTCCTGCTGCTGCTGTCGCTGCCGGTTCTGGGCGGCGCCATCACCATGCTGCTGACGGACCGCAATTTCGGCACCACCTTCTTCAAGCCTGAGGGCGGCGGCGACCCGATCCTGTTCCAGCATCTGTTCTGGTTCTTCGGTCACCCCGAAGTGTACATCATGATCCTGCCGGCCTTCGGCATCGTCAGCCAGATCGTGTCGACCTTCTCGCGCAAGCCGGTGTTCGGCTATCTCGGCATGGCCTATGCCATGGTCGCCATCGGCGTGATCGGGTTCGTCGTCTGGGCGCACCACATGTACACGGTGGGCATGGACATCGACACGCGCGCCTATTTCACGGCGGCGACGATGGTCATCGCGGTCCCGACGGGCATCAAGATCTTCAGTTGGATCGCCACGATGTGGGGCGGTTCGATCCGCTTCGACACGCCCATGCTCTGGGCCATCGGCTTCATCGTGCTGTTCACCATCGGCGGCGTGACCGGCGTCGTGCTGTCGAATGCGGGCGTCGATCTGGTGCTGCACGACACCTATTACGTGGTGGCGCATTTCCACTACGTGCTGTCGCTGGGTGCGGTGTTCGGCATCTTCGCCGGCATCTACTACTGGATGGGCAAGATGTGCGGCCGCCAGATTCCGGAATGGGCCGGCAAGTTCCATTTCTGGACCACGTTCATCGGCGTGAACGTCACCTTCTTCCCGCAGCATTTCCTGGGTCTCCAGGGCATGCCGCGCCGCTATATCGACTATGCGGACGGGCTGGCGCACTGGAACATGGTCTCGTCGATCGGTGCGTTCATCTCCTTCGCGTCCACGCTCTTCTTCGTGGCGGTGATGATCTACACGATCCGCGCCGGCCGTAAGGTGGAGGCGAATTACTGGGGGCCGGGTGCGACGACGCTGGAATGGACCGTGGCCTCGCCGCCGCCGTTCCACACCTTCGATGAGATTCCGGTCGTCCGCTGATCGGCGGACACCGGAACCCCGGTCGCAGGAGGGCATAGCTTGACCGACGGAGCATACGGCATCGAAACCGCGCGGCTTGGCGCCGCCGGATTCGGTGCCGCAGGCACGGCGACGGGCGCGACGACTTCGGGCGTGGCGGATTTCATCGCCCTCCTGAAGCCGAGGGTGATGTCCCTCGTTGTCTTTTCCGGTCTGGCCGGGCTCCTGCTTGCGCCGGGCAATTTGCATCCTCTTCTGGCGGTCGTGGCCGTTCTCTGCATTGCGGTTGGCTCCGGCGCGGCCGGTGCCATCAACATGTGGTACGACCGCGACATCGACGCGGTGATGCAGCGGACGCGTGCCCGGCCGATCCCGACGGGGCGGGTCGCGCCGGCCGATGCCCTCGGTTTCGGCGTCATGCTGTCCGGGGCTTCGGTCGTGGTGATGGGCATCGCGGTCAACTGGGTCGCGGCGGGCCTGCTGCTGGCGGCGGTGCTGTTCTACGTGTTCGTCTACACGATGTGGCTGAAGCGCCGAACGCCGCAGAACATCGTGATCGGCGGTGCGGCGGGGGCGTTCCCGCCGATGATCGGCTGGGCGGCCGTCACCGGCACTGTCGGCATCGAACCCATCGTCCTGTTCCTTTTGATTTTCTTCTGGACGCCGCCGCATTTCTGGGCGCTGGCACTCTATCGATGCGGCGATTATGCGGCCGCCGGCGTGCCGATGCTGCCTGTGGTCGCCGGTGCCCGGCAGACCAAGATCCAGATGCTGGTCTATACGGTGCTGCTGCTGCCGCTTGCCCTGGCCCCGACCCTTCTGGGCTTCGCCGGCTGGCTCTACGGCGTGGCGGCGGTGCTGCTGGGGTTGACGTTCGTCGCGGCTGCGGTCGCCGTCTGGTTCGACGGTGGCGACAAGGCGGCGCGGCGCATGTTCGGGTTCTCGATCTTCTACCTTTTTGCGCTGTTCGCGCTGATGATTGCCGACCGGGTCGTTCCGACCGGGGCGTTCTGAGGGCAGCGCGAATGGCGGAGACAGCGATGGCGAGCGACAACGACGGCAAGGGCTGCGATCCGGACCGCCAGGACCGTATCCGCCACCCGAGCGAACAGCACCGGCGGCAGTTCCCCAAGAATGTGGCGCTGCTGTTGGTTCTCGTGTCCTTCTGCCTGCTGTTCTACCTTGTCGCGATCGTCCGGATGGGGGGAGGCTGATGGCGGGAGAACCGGATCTGCGCACCCGGAACCGGCGCATGCTCGTTGCCACCTTGAGTGTGGTGGCCGGCATGATCGGGGCGTCCTATGCGGCCGTTCCGCTCTACAACCTGTTCTGCCGCGTGACCGGATTCGGCGGCACGACCCAGATCGCCGAGGCGCCCAGCACCAAGGTCAAGGACCGGGTGATGAAGATCCGCTTCGACGCCGGCGTGAATGGCGTGCCGTGGAACTTCCAGCCCGAACAGCGCGAGATCACGGTTCATGTGGGCGAGAACGCGATCGCCTTCTATCGGGCCGAGAATTATTCGAACAAGGCGGTGACCGGCACGGCGGCCTTCAACGTGACGCCGCTCAAGGCCGGCCTCTACTTCGACAAGATCGACTGCTTCTGCTTCAGCGAACAGCGCCTGGAGCCGGGACAGGTCGCGGACATGCCGGTGACCTTCTATGTCGACCCGGCGATCATGGACGATGCGAATCTCGACGATGTGAAGACCATCACCTTGTCGTACACCTTCTTCCCCGTACCTGCGGTCGCGGCCAAGACGGCGGGCGACAAGGACGGGGATACCCCGAACGAAGCACAACGCGGTCTCTGACCGCAGCCAGGCCAAGCGAGCGAGGACGGACATGGCAGCCCAGACACAAAAGCACGATTATCATCTCGTCGATCCGAGCCCCTGGCCCGCGCTCGGTTCGATCGCCGGCTTCGTCCTGACGATGGGTATCGTCCTTTACATGCACCCGGAAATGCTGGGGGCGGGCGTTCAGCCGACCTTGTCGGCGCTGGGGCCGCTCAAGATTCTGCCGGGCGTTCTGCTGTTGCTGGCGACGATGTTCTTCTGGTGGCGCGACGTGATCCGCGAAGCGGAATATCGCGGCAACCACACACCGGTGGTCCAGCTCGGCCTTCGCTACGGGATGATGTTGTTCATCGCCTCGGAGGTGATGTTCTTCGCCGCCTTCTTCTGGGCCTACTTCGACGCCAGCCTGTTCGTCGACGAGGTCAAGCAGTTCGGCCGGGTGGAAGCGACCGGCGGCGTCTGGCCGCCCAAGGGCATCGAAACCTTCGATCCCTTCGACGTCCCCTTCATGAACACGCTGGTGCTGCTGCTCTCCGGCTGCACCGTCACCTGGGCGCATCACGCGCTGCGTGAGGGCAATCGGAACGGGCTGGTCAAGGGGTTGGCCCTGACCGTGCTGCTGGGCGCGTTGTTCACCGCACTTCAGGTTTACGAGTACGGCCACGCGACCTTCGGCTTCGGCGACGGCATCTATCCGTCGACCTTCTACATGGCCACCGGCTTCCACGGCTTCCATGTGTTCGTCGGCACCACCTTCCTCGCGGTCTGTCTCATCCGCGCCCTGAAGGGACAGTTCAAGCCGGACCAGCATTTCGGGCTTGAGGCCGCTGCCTGGTACTGGCACTTCGTCGATGTCGTGTGGCTCTTCCTCTTCGTCTGCGTGTACTGGTGGGGGGCCTGATCCCGAACGCCGACGATATGACGGACGTTTCCCCGTTCACGGCCGGGCTGCGGTGTCGCTGCCCGCGCTGTGGACAGGGACGGCTGTTCACGGGGTTTCTGACGGTCGTGCCGCAATGCGAAAGTTGCGGCCTGGACCTTGGACGGGCCGACAGCGGCGACGGGCCGGCGGTCTTCGTGGTTCTGATCATCGGGGCCATCGTCACGGCGATGGCCTTGGTCGTCGAGGTGAAGTACCAGCCGCCGATCTGGCTGCATGCGGCGCTCTGGTTCCCGCTGATCCTGTTCGGCACGCTGGGGCTGCTACGGCCGTTGAAGGGCGTGATGATCGCGCTTCAGTACCGGCACCGCGCCGGCGACAACCGGAACCATACCTTCAACGAGAAGGAATAGGAGGAACGGCATGTCGTTCCGGCCGCGGCTTTGGCCGACGCTCTTTACCATTCCCGCGTTGGCCCTGCTGCTGGCGCTTGGCACCTGGCAGGTTCAGCGGCTGCAATGGAAGACGGCCCTGATCGACAAGCTGCAGGCGCGCTCCGAGATGCCGGCCGCGCCCCTGCCTCCGCGTCTCGACGATCCCGAAGCCTATGAATATCGCCGGGTCGGCGTCACCGGCCGTTTCCTGCACGACCGTGAGTTGCATATGGTGAACCGTTCGCTCAACGGCAATCCGGGGTTGCACATCCTCACGCCGCTGGAACGGGCCGACGGCGCCGGTTATGTGCTGATCAACCGGGGCTGGGTCCCGTTCGAGCGCGAGGATCCGCAGAAGCGCCCCGAGGGACAGGTCGAGGGCACCGTCACGGTCGAAGGCATTCTTCGTCTTGCGAAGGGGCCGGGCTGGATGACGCCCGACAACGCACCGGCCACCAATGTCTGGTTCTATGTCGAGCCGGCGGCCATGGCGAAGGCGGCGGGCGTCGATAGCTTGCCGGCCTTCGAGATCATGTCGGGCGACCGCTCGGTTCCCGGCGGGTTTCCCATCGGCCATCAGTGGCGCGTCAACCTGCGCAACGACCATCTGCAATACGCCCTGACATGGTATTCGCTGGCCGCGGCGCTGCTGGTCATCTACGTGCTGTCGCAGCGACGCCGCGAGGATGGGTCGGAATGACCGGCGCGGCGAACGCCTATGCCGCGCTGGAGCGGCGTTTCGCGCGCGCCGAGGCCATCGACGGCGCCTTGAGCATTCTGCACTGGGATCAGTCCGTGATCATGCCGCCGGCCGGGGTTGCGGCGCGGGCGGACCAGATCGCGGCCCTGACCGAGCTTCGGCACGCCATCCTCACCGATCCGGCCATGCCCGACCTGCTGGCCGGGGCTGAGGCCGCCGCGGGCCGCCTCGATCCCTGGCAGGCGGCCAATCTGCGTGAAATGAAGCGCTCTGCGGCGGCGGCCTCGGCCGTACCGGACGATCTCGTGGGCGCCCATGCCCGTGCATGCACGGCCTCGGAATCGCAGTGGCGCGTGGCGCGGCGCAATGCCGACTATGCGATGCTGCTGCCGGCATTGCGCACGGTGCTGGATCTGACGCGCGAGGTCGGGTCGGCGCTGGCCGATGCGCTCGGGCTCTCGGTCTATGACGCGCTGCTGGACCGTTATGAGCCGGGCGGCCGCTCCGCGAGCATCGACCCGATCTTCGACGATTACGCCGCGGCGCTGCCGGGGCTGCTGGACGCGGTGCTGGCCCGTCAGGCCGCGCGCCCGGCGCCGGCCCGGCCCGAGGGGCCCTTTCCCGTCCCGGTGCAGGAGGCGCTCAGCCGCCGGCTGGCCGAAGCGGTCGGTCTCGACTTCGACGGCGCCCGGCTGGATCGCAGCGCGCATCCTTTCTCGACCGGGGCGGGCGGGGATATCCGCATCACCACGCGCTACGACGAGGCCGACTTCTCGGGCGCGGTGATGGCCGTGCTGCATGAGTCCGGCCATGCCATGTATTCCAAGGGGCTGCCCACCGCCTGGACGGCCCAGCCGGTGGGGCAGGCGCGCGGCATGGCGCTGCATGAAAGCCAGTCGCTGGCGGTCGAGATGCAGGCGGCGCGCTCGCGCGCCTTCTACGAATGGCTGGCGCCGGTCCTGCGGACCGCGTTCGGCGGCACCGGGACGGCTTGGGACACGGACAATCTGCACGCCTTGGCGATCCGGGTGGAGCCCGGCTTCATCCGGGTCGATGCGGACGAGGTGACCTATCCGGCGCATGTCATCCTGCGCTATCGCCTCGAACGCCGGCTGATCGACCGGACGCTCGATCTCGCCGACCTGCCCCAGGCCTGGAACGACGGCATGCGGGCCTTGCTGGGGATCGTGCCGCCGGACGATGCGCGCGGCTGCCTTCAGGACATCCACTGGCCGGACGGCGCCTTCGGCTATTTCCCGACCTACACGCTCGGCGCCATGACGGCGGCACAGCTGTTCCAGGCGGCGACGGCGGCCGAACCGGACATCCTGCCCGGTCTGGGCCGGGGCGATTTCCGGCCGCTGATCGAATGGATGCGCGCCAATGTACATGCCTATGGCTCGTTCCATACGACCGAGGAAATTCTGGTCGGCGCGACGGGGCGGCCCCTCGATCCGTCGGCGTTCCTGACGCATATCCGGGCGCGCTATCTCGCCTGAACCTTGCCGGCCCGGACGGGCGGCGTTACCGTACCCCAATCCGAGGGAGGCAGCAGGCTTGCGCTATATCAGTACCCGGGGGCGTGCACCGGTCCTGGAATTCGACGAGGTATTGCTGGCGGGCCTGGCGCGCGACGGCGGGTTGTACGTGCCGGAATCCTGGCCCCGGTTCACGGCCGACAAGTTCCGCGCCCTGCGCGGGCTGCCCTATCCCGACCTGGCCGTCGAGGTTGTGCGCCCCTTCGTCGGCGGGCGTATCCCCGATGCCGATCTGCGCCGGATCGCGCATGAATCCTATGCCGGCTTCGGCCATGCCGCCATCGCCCCGCTCAAGCAGCTCGACGCCAATCTGTGGCTGATGGAGCTGTTCCATGGGCCGACCATCGCCTTCAAGGACATGGCGATGCAGATGCTGGCGCGCCTGTTCGACCATGTCTTGAAGCGCCGCGGCGAGCGCGTGACCATCGTCGGCGCGACCTCCGGCGACACGGGGTCCGCTGCCATCGAGGCGTGCCGCGACCGCGAGGCGATCGATGTCTTCATCCTGTTCCCGGCGGGCCGCGTCTCTGAGGTGCAGCGCCGCCAGATGACGACGGTCGACGCGCCGAACGTCCACGCCATCGCCGTCGAGGGCACTTTCGACGACTGCCAGGATATCGTGAAGGCGCTGTTCAACGATCAGGCCTTCCGCGACGAGATGGCGCTGTCCGCGGTGAACTCGATCAACTGGGCGCGGGTGATGGCCCAGATCGTCTATTACGTGCATGCGGCCCTGGCGCTCGGCGCGCCGGACCGTCCGGTGGCCTTTTCCGTGCCGTCGGGCAATTTCGGCAACGTCTATGCCGGCTATGCGGCACAGGCGATGGGGCTGCCGGTCGGCGGGCTTATCCTGGGCTCCAACCGCAACGACATCCTGACGCGGTTCATCGAGCATGGCGACATGTCGATGGCCGCGGTGCACCCGACCATCTCGCCCAGCATGGACATTCAGG
>JBFWNZ010000004.1:0-31000 GCA_050250795.1 Alphaproteobacteria bacterium
TTCGGGGTCAGCGGCAGCCGTGCCAGATAGGGCGTGCACCGGGTCGAAAGCAGGCGCACGAACGGGAACGGACCGGCCGGTTCGGGGGCGGAAGTCATGGACAGGGGGCCTCGAAAAGGGTGTGGCGTTCAGCCGCCGCAAATTATACGCACAACTGCGGTATGACATTCCGGTGGCAAGTCGATTTCAAATTCGTTGCATTCCCGGGTGTCTTCCCCAAATGATTGGGAATCGTTCGGGCTGCAAGGTCGCCGCGAACCCATTGCCGAATCAGTACGGAGCAAAGGATGTCCACCGCCCTCAAGCAGGAGCCGAAGCAGCATGTCCGGTTGGTGGGGGGTCGCACCGCCGCCGCGTCCAAGGCCGCGCGCCTGCGCGCCATGCTGACCTCGCCCGACCTCCGCTTCATCATGGAGGCGCATAACGGCCTGTCGGCGAAGATCGCCGAGGAGGCGGGGTTTGAGGGCGTCTGGGCCTCGGGCCTATCGATCTCGACCGCGTTGGGCGTGCGCGACAACAACGAGGCGTCCTGGACCCAGGTTCTGGACGTCGTGGAGTTCATGGCCGATGCGACCACAGTGCCGATCCTGCTGGACGGCGATACCGGCTACGGCAACTTCAACAATTTCCGCCGGCTGGTGCAGAAGCTGGGCCAGCGCGGGATCGCCGGGGTGTGCATCGAGGACAAGCTGTTCCCGAAGACCAACTCCTTCCTCGGCAGCAACCAGCCGCTGGCGGACATCGACGAGTTCTGCGGCAAGATCAAGGCCGGCAAGGACAGCCAGACCGACGAGAATTTCAACATCGTCGCCCGCATCGAAGCCCTGATTTCGGGTTGGGGCATGGACGAGGCGCTGCGCCGGGCCGAGGCCTATCACGCCGCCGGGGCGGACGCGATCCTGATCCATTCGAAGAAGTCGACGGCCGACGAGATCTTCCAGTTCTGCCGCGAGTGGGACAACCGCTGCCCGGTCGTGCTGGTGCCGACCAAGTATTATGCGACGCCGACGGACAAGTTCCGCGAGGCGCGCATCTCGCTGATCATCTGGGCGAACCACAATCTGCGCGCCGCGTTCAAGGCGATGCGCGAGACCTCCCGCCGGCTGTTCGAGGAGGAGACGCTGATCGGCGTCGAGCCGGCGGTGGAGCGGCTGGACGACGTGTTCACGCTGGCCGGCAATCCCGAGCTGGAATCGGCCGAGGACCGCTATCTCACCAAGACGCGCCAGCCGAATGCGGTGCTGCTGGCGGCCAGCCGCGGCGGCGCGCTCGGCGACCTGACCGCCGACCGGCCGAAATGCATGCTCGATGTGCGCGGGTCCAGCATCCTGGGCCGGCAGGTCGAGACGCTGGGCCGTCACGGCATCCGCGACGTGACCGTCGTGACCGGCTACAAGGCCGAGACGGTGGACCTCAAGGACGTGCGCACGGTGCGCAACGACGATTACGCCAGCACCGGCGAGGCCGCGTCGCTCGCCGCCGCGAAAAGCGCGCTGTCGGGCGCCTGCGTCGTGGGCTATGGCGACATCGTCTACCGTCCCTTCGTGCTGTCCATGCTGATGGAGGCAAAGGGCGATATTGCGGTGATCGTCGATGCCGCGTGGCAGGACCGCAGCGGCCACGGCGCGCAGAAGGGCAAGGACCTCGCGCGCTGCAGCACGCCCTTCACGCCGGACTTCCTGGACGATGCGCTCGTCACCCTGACGGCGGTCGGGCCGGATGTCGTGGACGCGAACGGCGAGTGGGTCGGCTTGATGAAACTCTCGGATGCCGGCGCCGCCACGGTGCGGGCCGAACTCGACCGCATGGCCGCGGACGGATCGCTCGCCAAGGCCAGCCTGCCGGATTTGCTGGCCCGGCTGATCGCCCGCGGCGAGACGCCGACGGTCGTCTACATCACGGGCAACTGGTTCGACGTCAACGACGCCTTCGACCTCGCCCAGGCGCGCAACGTCACCTGAGCCGGCGATGATCCAGGCGCAGGACTTCCTGGAGGCCGCGCGCGGGCGCGGCCTCGATTTCTTCACCGGCGTGCCGTGCAGCTTTCTCACGCCGCTGATCAACCGCGTCATCAGCGATCCCGCGACCCAGTATGTCGGCGCGACCAGCGAGGGCGAGGCGGTGGCCATCGCCTCCGGCGCGTGGCTGGCCGGGCGCGGTACGGTGGTGATGTGCCAGAACTCGGGCCTGGGCAACACCGTCAACCCGCTGACCTCGCTGAACTGGCCGTTCCGCATTCCGACCCTGATGATCGTCACCTGGCGCGGCCAGCCGGGCCTGAAGGACGAACCGCAGCACGAGCTGATGGGCGAGGTGACGGGCGCGGTGCTCGACACGATCCGGGTCCCGCGCGGCGCCTTCCCCGAAACGGCCGACGCTATCGGCCCGGCGCTGGACGGGGCGGTGGCCGAGATGGGGCGCAGCAGCCTGCCCTATGCCTTCATCATGCCGAAGGGCAGCGTGGCCGGCGAGGACCTGGACGAGACGCCGCTGCCGGCGCGTCCGGCGGGCCGGCATGAAGATTTGACGTCGGGCGGGGCGCGGCCGAAGCGGATCGAGGGCATCGAGCGGGTCGTCGCGGCGATGCCGGCGGAGACGGCGGTGGTCGCCACCACCGGCTATTGCGGCCGCGAGCTGTTCACGCTCGCCGACCGCGAGCAGAATATTTATCAGGTCGGCTCCATGGGCTGCGCCAGCGCGATGGGGCTGGGCGTGGCGCTGAACACGCCGAAGCCGGTCGTGGTGCTGGACGGCGACGGGGCGGCGCTGATGAAGATGGGCAACCTCGCCACCATCGGGGCGCGGCAGCCGGAAAACCTCCTGCATGTCGTGCTCGACAACGGCGTCCATGACTCGACCGGCGGACAGGCGACGGTGTCGCCCGGCGTCGATCTTGCGCGCGTCGCGCTGGCCTGCGGCTATCCCTATGCCGCATCGGTCGACAGCCTCGCCGGGCTGGAGACGGCGCTGCAACAGGCCAAGGCTCTGACGGGCCCACGGATGATCCATCTGCGGGTCGCCCCCGGCACCATCGACAAGCTGGGCCGCCCGACCATCCGGCCGGAGGAGGTGGCGCGGCGCTTCCGCGCCTTCGTGACCGGCCGGCGCGAGGCGGCATGAGCGGCGGCGATCCCCTGCTGCTGACGCCGGGGCCGCTGACCACCTCGGCCAGCGTGAAGGCGGCGATGCTGCACGATTGGGGTTCGCGCGACGAGACCTTCATCGCGATGAACCGCAGCGTGCGCGAACGGCTGGTCGCGCTTGCCAACGGCACGGGCACGCATGTCGCCGTGCCGATCCAGGGCAGCGGCACCTTCGCGGTCGAGGCGATGCTGGGCACCTTCGTGCCGAAGGGCGGCCGCGTGCTGCTGCTGGTCAACGGCGCCTATGGCCGGCGTATGGCCGACATCTGCCGCGTGATCGGCCGCGATGCCGTCGTCGAGGAGACGGCGGAGGATGTGCCGCCGGACCCGGCGACGGTCGCGCGCCTGCTCGCCGCGGACCCGTCCATCGGGCATGTCGCGATGGTGCATGGCGAGACGACGGCGGGCATCCTCAACCCGCTGGCGGCGATCGCCCAGGTCGTGGCGGCGGCGGGACGGCGGCTGCTGGTCGATTCGATGAGCGCCTTCGGGGCGCTGCCGGTCGATGCGCGGACGATGCCCTTCGACGCGCTCGCCTCCTCCGCGAACAAGTGTCTCCAGGGCGTGCCGGGCCTCGCCTTCGTCATCTGCCGCGAGGAGGCTCTGGCGGCTGCGGCCGGGCAGGCGGCGTCGGTCAGCCTGGACCTGCACGCGCAATGGCGCGGGATGGAGCGCGACGGGCAGTGGCGCTTCACGCCGCCGACGCATGTGGTCGCGGCGTTGCAGCAGGCGATGGACGAACACGCGGCCGAGGGCGGTGTGGCCGCACGGGGCGCGCGCTATGCCCGCAACTGTCAGGTTCTGATCGAGGGCATGCGGCGGCTGGGCTTCCGCTCGCTGCTGCCGGACGCGCTGCAGGCGCCGATCATCGTCACCTTCCACATGCCGACCCATCCGCGCTTCGCGTTCGGACGCTTTTACGATGCGCTCAAGGATCGCGGCTTCGTCATCTATCCGGGCAAGCTCACCAAGGTCGACAGCTTTCGCATCGGCTGCATCGGCGACCTGCATGAGGCGGATATGCGGGCGGCGGTGGATGCTGTGGCGGCCGTGCTGGGCGAGATGGGCGTGTCGCTGACAGGCGAGAATGGCGGACGGGCGGTGGCGGAATGAAGGCGATCATGCTGGCCGCCGGCCTGGGAAGCCGGCTCTACGGCCATGACGACACGCATCCCCACAAGGCGCTGCTGCAGTTCGGCGGCAAGAGCCTGCTGCACCGGCATATCGATGTGCTGCGCGGTTGCGGCGTCGAACGGCTGTTCCTGGTCGTGGGTTATCGCGCCGGCACGCTACTGGCGGAGATCGAGCGGATCGGCGCCTCGGATTTCGTCCAGCCGGTGGTGAATCCCGACTATCGCCAGGGCACGGTGGTGTCGCTGTGGCGGGCGCGCGAGGCCCTGACGGCGGGCGAGCCCTGCCTGTTCATGGATGCGGACGTGCTGTACCACCCGGACCTGATCCGCCGCCTGATCGCGTCCTCGCACGAAACCTGCCTGTTGCTGGACCGGGATTTCGAGCCGGGGGACGAGCCGGTGAAGTTCTGCCTGCGCGGCGGCCGGCCGGTCGCCTTCGGCAAGCAGGTGGACGGGGTGGAGGCGGACACCGTCGGCGAATGGCCGGGCTTCCTCAAGCTGTCGCCCCGGGCGGGAACCGCGATGGCGGCGACGCTCCAGGCCTATGTCGATGCCGGCCGCACGGCCGAGCCGATGGAATCGGTGGTGCGCGACGTGATGCTGGGCGGCGCGGGCGGTGCCTTCGGCTGGGAGGATGTGACCGACCTTCCCTGGATCGAGATCGACTTCCCGCAGGATGTGGAGCGGGCGGAACGCGAGATCCTGCCGAAAATTTCGGCGGCGTCTGGCTGATCTGCGTCGCTGGCGGGTTGGCGCCGTTCCGCGCGTCTGCTATTGCGGCGCGGCAATAGCGGAGGCGGATGATGTTTCCTGAACGGTTGACCCAAGGCTATCGCAACTTCCTCGACGGCCGGTTCTCGGCCGAGCGCCATCGTTACCAGACGCTGGCCGAAGCGGGGCAGCGGCCCGACATCATGGTCGTTGGCTGCATCGATTCGCGGGTGTCGCCAGAGGTGATCTTCGACGCGGCGCCGGGCGAGCTGCTGGTGGTGCGCAACGTCGCCAACCTCGTCCCCGCCTACGAGCCCGACCGCATCTCGCAGCACGGCACCAGCGCGGCGCTGGAATTCGGCGTCCAGGCGCTGCGGGTGAAGCATATCGTCGTGCTGGGCCACGCGCTGTGCGGCGGCATCCGTGCCTTTGCCGACGAGCAGGAACCGCTGTCGCCCGGCGATTTCATCGGCCGCTGGATGTCGCAGATCGCACCTGCGGCAGAGGGGCTGGGGCCGCGCAAGGCGAATGACGGCGACGAATATCTGCGGCGGCTGGAGTTCGCCTCGGTCGAACTCAGCCTGAAGAATCTGATGACCTTCCCCTGCATCCGCATCCTGGTCGAACGCGGCCATCTCATGCTGCATGGGGCGTATTTCGGCGTCGCCAGCGGGCGGCTGCTGGTGCGCGATCCCGAGACGGGACGCTTCGCCCCGGCCAGCGCGACGATGCCCGACCCGCTGACGCTTATCCGCGGCTGATCGCGGCCCGTTCGGGCGGTATCAGACCCGGAATACGTATTCCTTGCCGCTCTCGCGCTCGATGTCGGGCGGGTAGTTCTTGTGCTTGTCGGCGTAGTAGGCCGCAAGCCGGTCGCCCTCGGACAGGCGGTTATAGGTCGCGAAGTAGATGCGCCGGACCTGGTCGGTCATGTTCGGGTCGGAGGCGTGCGGGGTATAGGAGTCGAACAGGATGATGTCGCCGCGCTTGGTCGGCACCGGCTCGAACTTCATGCTCGCCATGTCGGCCTCGGTCAGCGGCTCCCAGGCACGGTAGAGACCGCGCGTATGGTGGCCGGCGACGATCTGAAGGCAGCCATTCGCCACCGTCGCGTCGTCGATGCACAGCAGGACGCTGATGAAGTCCGAGGCGTAGCGCTCCCAGCCGGCCTGGGAATCCTGGTGCGGCTTGAAGCCGTCGCCGCCCGGCATCTTGAAGTTCACCTTTTCCTTGAACAGGATCGCCGGCTCGCCGAACAGCTGGGCGCAGATGCCCTTGAGCGACTCGGTCAGGACCTTGAAGCCCGGATGGAAGGGCGAGATGTTCTCGATGCGGCTGACGATCTTGCGGCCGGGATCGCGCAGGCTCTTCTCCCAATAGACCCAGTGCCGGCCGGGCTCCTCGGGCATAGCGAGCAACTCGTCCGTCCAGCGGTCGATGCGGTCCATCTCGGCCGGGCCGAAGGCCTGGGGCAGCACGACGAAGCCCTGGCTGCGATAGTCGGCGAGATGCTGCTCGCCCAGCCGCGGCTCGGACAGGCTCAACTCTTCTGCATGAATCTGCGTCTGCATGGGCTGCCTCGCCTCGGCGATTTGCACGGAGTCGTAAACGCCGCTATCACTTAGACCCGCTGCCCCCGGCATTCAATACTCACGAAGTCGCACCTCGGAATGAGTCATAACACCTTGATCCACCGCGGCGTTCGGGCGCTGGTGCGGCCGCTGTGCCGCACGGCGGTGACGCCGAACCAGATCACATGGTTGCGCCTGGCCACGGGAATCGGCGCTGCTATCTGCCTCGCCGTGGGCGATCCGCTGTGGCGGCACATCGGGGCGGGCGTGTTCGTGCTGTCGATGGTATTGGACCGCGCGGATGGCGAACTGGCGCGGATGAGCGGCAAGACCTCGCCCGGCGGGCACAAATTCGACCTGATTGCCGATGCGGTCAGCAATGCGCTGCTGCTGGCGGGGCTCGGCATCGGCATGCGGTATGGATTCTATGAGGTCTGGGCGGTTCCGATGGGCATCGCCGCCGGTGCGGCGGTGGGCGCCATCCTGCTGATGGTGATGCGGCTGGAGACGCTGGCGGGGCCGCGGGCGGGCGAACTTCAGGGCACCGGCATCTTCGATCCCGACGACGCGATCCTGCTGGTGCCCATCGTCGTCTGGCTGGGCGGCAGCGAGATCATCCTGACGGCCGCGGCGGTTGGTGCGCCGCTGTTCGCGGTCTATTTCTTCTGGCGGATGCGGGACAAGCTGCGAGACGGATGAGGCGGACGGCGCTGGCCGTCCGCCTCGTCGCGATCAGTCGCCCGCGTCCTGAACGGCACGCTGCGTGTCCTTCACGGCCTCGTCGGCCTTCTCGCCCAGCTGCTCCATCGGGCCCTCTTCCTCGCAGGCGGCCAGCACCGGCGATACCAGCGCGAGGCCCAGGACGATGGCGGTCGAGCGAATCCACTTTCTGTCGGTCAGCATGGTCGTTCTCCTTCGCTGCCGCGCGGCCGCCAAGTCGATGCGGCGCGGCGGTTGAAACCCCGGTGCGTCTGCGCCCGGCGCAGCGTCACCAACGACAGGAAAACGGCCGATCCCGGAATTTCGTTCCGCGCGTCTCAGCGGGACCGCGCGGCGCGGGCGCGGGCGCGGAGCATCGACAGGCCCATCCACAGCGCATAGACGCCGGCGCCGATCGAGGCCGGCAGGAAGAACCCCGCCAGCCACCCCGCCCAGGCAATGGGCGCGATCAGATACATCGCATCCTCAAGCTCGAAGCCGGCGAAGCCGGGATAGCCCTCGGCGTCCACCGTCTCGGCCCCGCGTTCGGCGGTGTCGATGCCGATGGTGAAGAACAGCGAGGCGAGCGAACCGGCCGCACCCAGCGCGCCCAGCCAGACCGACCATTCGCCCAGCCAGCCGCCCTGGAGCCCGATTCCGGCGCCCAGATAGAAGGCGGCATAGCTGACCGCTCCGGCGATGTAGTCGAGCCAGTAGCCCAGCCGCGAGGTCTTGCCGGTCAGCCTTGCCAGTTCGCCGTCGAAATGGTCGAGGAACCGCCCCAGCACGAACAGGCCCGCGCCCAGGTTCACGAGATCGGTGCGGCCGGTGGCGATCAGCCCGCTGCCGGCGAGCGCCAGCAGCAGCGTGAACACGGTGATCTGGTTCGGCGTGATGGGCGTCCGGGCCAGCGGGCGGACCAGGATGCGCGCGGCACGCTGGTCCCAGGGCATCTGCGTCATCTCGGAATTCCCCTCGCGCAGCCGTCCGGGCTGCGGCGCGAGTTATAGGGCGGCTGCCGCAACGCGGCCAGGGATATGACGCCGCAACGCGGCCAGGGGCATGACGCCGCGCCCGGGCTGGCGCATACTGCCGCGCAAATCGGAATCGCTCTCAGGGAAGGGAACGGATATGGCGCTCGACATGGAAACGCGGCTCGGCATGCGGATCGGCACCTTCGTGCCGGCGGAAGGGGCGCTCGCCTTCCGCTATCCGGGCGCGCCCGGCGGGGTGGAGCCGACGGTGCAGGCCTTCATCGGCGGCGTGACCGACCGCGAGACCCGCGCCCCCTCGACCAAGCATCCCAAGCGCGGCGTGATCCTGGTCGAGGCGCCCTATACCGACATGATGGTGCTGCCGCAGAACCTCTGGTCCTCCTGCCCCGTGCCGCCCGCGCATGAATGGGTGCTGGAGCAGATCCGGCCCGGCGGGCGGCCCTCGCCGAAGGAGGCGGGCGGCCTGTGCATCTCGTCGATGGAGGTGGACCCGGCCATCGAGGACGAGTTCAACGAGTGGTACAACGAGGAGCATATGCCGCTGATGGATGCCGTTCCCGGCACCCTGTCGGCGCGCCGCTTCCGCGCCATCGGCGGCCTGCCGCGTTATGTGGCGGTGTACCATCTGGAATCGCCCGAGGTGTACAAGCAGCGCAGCTGGTACGAGGCGAACCAGACCCCCTGGATCCGCCGCATCCACCGCTTCCGCCTGCGCACGCTCCACCTGCTGCTGGCGCAGGTCGAACTGGGGAAGTAGGGGGCTGATATACGATCCGGCATACACTCTCCCTCACCCTGAGCCTGACGAAGGGTGAGCGGCTGGATGTGCGGAGCGAGCCTCGCCCTTCGTCAGGCTCAGGGTGAGGCGGAGAGGGTTTTCGGGAAATCCGGACAGCCTCACTCCGCGCGCTTCGGCGCGAAGCTCTCGGCCTGGGCCAGCGCCCAGGGGGTGGTGTAGTCGGGGTCGCCGCAGTCGCCGCCCATGAGTTCGCCGGGCCGCAGCAGCGGGAAGGCCTTGTCGGCGGGCACCACCTCGTCGGCCTTCTGGCGCACCATCAGGTGCCAGGGCCGGATCTGGCCGGGATGGTCGAAGCCCGCGGCGCCGACGATCTCGGACAGCGCCTTGCAGGTGTTGCGGTGGAAGTTGTAGACGCGCTGGGCCTTGTCCTCCACGACAAGGGCGCGTTGGCGCAGCTTGTCCTGGGTGGTGACGCCGGTCGGGCAGCGGTTGGTGTGGCACGCCTGGGCCTGGATGCAGCCGACGGCGAACATGAAGCCGCGCGCCGAGTTGCACCAGTCCGCGCCCAGGGCATGCGCCCAGACCTGGTCGAAGGCGGAGACCAGCTTGCCGCTGGCGCCGATGCGGATGTGCTCGCGCAGCCCCGTCCCGATCAGCACGTTGCGGACGAAGGACAGCCCCTCGAACAGCGGCGTGCCGATATGGTTCACGAATTCCAGGGGGGCCGCGCCGGTGCCGCCCTCCTTGCCGTCGACGACGATGAAGTCCGGGCGGATGCCGGTCTCCAGCATCGCCTTGACGATGGCCATGAACTCCCACCGGTGGCCGATGCACAGCTTGAAGCCCACCGGCTTGCCGCCGGACAGCTCGCGCAGTGTCTGGAGGTAGTGCACGAATTCCAGCGGCGTCGAAAAGGCGCTGTGGCTGGCCGGCGACACGCAGTCGCGGTCCATCGGGATGCCGCGCGCCTCGGCGATCTCGGGCGAGATCTTCGCCATCGGCAGCACGCCGCCATGGCCGGGCTTGGCCCCCTGCGACAGCTTCACCTCGACCATCCGCACCTGGTCGATCTGCGCCTGGTCGGCGAAGCGGGCGGGATCGAAGCGGCCCTCGCCGTCGCGGCAGCCGAAATAGCCGCTGCCGATCTCCCAGATCAGGTCGCCGCCCGGTTCCCTGTGATAGCGGCAGATGCCGCCCTCGCCGGTGTCGTGCGCGAAGTTGCCCATCCGCGCGCCGGTGTTCATCGCCAGGATGGCGTTGGCGCTCAGCGCGCCGAAGCTCATGGCCGAGATGTTGTAGATCGAGGCGTTATAGGGCTTGGAGCAGGCTTCGCCGCCGATCCTGACCCGCATGTCGCTGTCGCAGGGCGGCTTGGCGACGATGGAGTGCGTCAGCCAGGCGTAGCCGGCATCGTATGTGTCGCGGGTGGTGCCGAAGGGGCGCTTGTCCTCCTCGCCCTTCGCACGCTGATAGACCAGCGAGCGCTGCTCGCGGCTGAACGGCACCTCGTCGCGGTCGCTCTCGATCAGGTACTGGCGGATTTCCGGCCGGATGCTTTCGAACATCCAGCGCGCATGGCCGATGATTGGGTAGTTGCGCAGGATGGTGTGCTCGCTCTGGGTCAAATCGTAGGCGCCGACCAGCAGCAGGGCGGCCAAGGGCGGGAGCGCCCAGAGGGCCGCCGAATGGCCGGCGGCATACAGGGCCGCGGCGAGCGCGGTCAGCACCAGCACCGTGCTGAGGATGGTGTATCGGCCGAGCAGAAAGGACATGGGCGCGGGTCCGGGATCGAGAAACGCGGGCCGGTGCAGTCTAAGGCCGATGCCGGCGGGGTGGAACCGGTTGCGGCCCTGGCGGGTTGCCTCAGGCATGACAGCCCAATTGGAGACCCCGATGACGAACATCCAAGAGGCGCGAATCCTGATCATGGCGACGGACGGCTTCGAGCAGTCCGAACTGATCGTGCCCCGCGACGAGTTGCGCCGCGCCGGTGCCACGGTCGAGGTCGCAACCCCGGACGGCAAGAGCATCCGGGCCTGGGCCAAGACCGACTGGGGCGAGACGGTTCGGGCGGATCGCCGGATCGCCGATGTCGAGCCCGACGGCTACGACGCCCTCGTGCTGCCGGGCGGGCAGATCAATCCGGACAAGCTGCGGATGAATGCGAAGGCGATGTCGGTGGTCCGCGGCTTCCTGGATCGCGGCAAGACCGTTGCGGCGATCTGCCATGCGCCCTGGCTGCTGGTGGAGGCGGATGCGGTCCACGGGCGGCAGGTCACATCCTACCCGTCGATCCGCACGGATATCGAGAATGCGGGCGGCCAGTGGGTGGACCGGGCGGTGGTCTGCGACCGCGGCGTCGTCACCAGCCGCGCGCCCGACGATCTGCCGGCCTTCATCGACATGATCGTCGCCGAGGTCGAGGCCTGGGACGAAGGGCGGTCCCGGCCGACGGTCTCGGGTGGGTACGACCGGATCGTCGAGGACGGACGCCGGCCCTAGGGCCGGCGGGAATGCCGGTCAGCGGGCGCCCACGCCCACGCCCGCGTCGGCCGCATCCGCGTCCAGGCGGGCATGCGACGCCTTCATCAGCTTGCCGAGGTAGTAGTCGGCAAATGTGACGGGCGGATGCTTCTCCGCCTCGCCGGGACGGCGGCAGGTGTCGATGCAGCGGATGACCGCGTCCGGGTTCGGCTGCTGGAAGAACACCAGCGAGATACGGTCCGCCGGGGCGGTCCCGGGCGGCGGCAGGGCGACGCGGTGCAGCGTGGAGACCCAGCGGTCGTTGGTCCAGCGCATCATCGTGTCGCCGATGTTGCAGACGAAGGCGTCCACGGCGGGGTGGATGTCCGCCCAGTCGCCGTGGCGCAGCTTGACCTGCAGCCCGCCCGGCGTGTCGTCGCCGCGCACCAGCGTCAGCGTGCCGTAGTCGGTATGCGCCCCGGCGCGCAGCTGGCCGGGCGCGGCCTGGGCGGTCACGGCCGGATAGCGGATGACCCGGCTGGTGCTGGGCTGTCGGTCGAACTTGTCCGCGAAGAAGGATTCCGGAACGTCGAGCGCCGCCGCCATCAGCCGCAAGGTCGCCATGGCAAGCTCGGATACGGCCGCACGATAGGCCAGCAGGGTGCGCCGGAAAGCCGCCGGGCGTTCGGGCCAGATGTTCGGTGCATACAGTGCGGCAATGCGGTCGTCGGCACCGGAGGGCGGGGCGGGCATCGGCTCCGGGCCGAAGGCGAAGGCTTCCTGGATGTCGGGCGGGGCGGCAACCCCAAGGGTATAGGACAGCGAACGGTCGCCGACCCAGTTGTAGCCGCGGCTGAGCTTCTGCGGCGGCCGCTGCACCCGCATCTTCTCCTCCGCCGGCAGGGCGAAGAATTCCACGCCCATGCCGCGCGCCTCGGCGATCAGGTCGAGGGAGACGCCGTGTCCCACGACGGTGAAGAAGCCGATTTCGGTGCAGGCCGCATCCAGTTCGGCCGCGGCCCGCCGCCGGCCCGCCGCGTCGCCGCGCAGGAACGGCCCGATATCGATGCTGGGGACGATGTCCGCCATCTCACAAACCTTCCGGATGCCGGTCGTGCCAGGGGGTCGCCTGCTCATAGGCCCAGCCGATGCGCAGCGCGGTCGCCTCGTCATAGGGGCGGCACACGATCTGGAGCGACAGCGGCAGCCCGTCGGCGGTGAAGCCGTTGGGCAGCGAGAGGGCGCAGCGCTTCAGATAGTTGAAGGGCCGGGTCAGCACGGCGGCCGTCTTGCCCTGGTCGACGCTGGCCACCGGGATCGGCGGCGTCAGCGTGGTCGGAGCCAGCAACGCGTCGACATCGGCCAGCGCGGCGTCGAAGGCGGCGGCATCCCGCTCCATCTGGGCCAGGGTCAGCATGTAGTCGCGCGCGGAGATATCGCGGCCGAGGCCGATGCGCGGCCGGACCGCGGGATCGACCGGCAGCGTCATGTCATCGGTCAGATGGCCGACATGGCGATACCCTTCGGCCCCGATGATCCGTCCGGTCGCCTCGGCGCCTGCGGACAGCGGCGCGGGCAGGCGGATATCCACGATCTCCGCGCCCAGCCCCGCCAGGGTCTCCAGCGATTCGTCATAGGCGGCCAGGACGACGGCGTCGATCCCGTCGCGCTCCGCGGCCGGCAGGCGGGCGAGCCGCAGCCCCTTCACGCCGCGCCGCAGGCCGGACAGGACGTCGGTGCGCGGGTGGGGCAGGGTCTGCGGGTCCTTCGGGTCGGGGCCGTGCAGCACCTCGAACAGCAGCGCTGCGTCCTCCACCGTCCCGACGATGGGGCCGGGGGTATCGAGGGTGTGGCTGAGCGGCAGCACGCCATGGGTGCTGATGCGGCCGATGGTGGTCTTGAGGCCCACGATGCCGCACCAGGCCGCCGGCACGCGCACCGACCCGCCGGTGTCGGTGCCGATGGCGGCCGGCGCCAGCCCCGCCGCGACGGCGACGCCGGACCCGGCGGAGGAGCCGCCGGGCGTGCGCGGCACCTGAAGGTCCCAGGGGTTCCAGGGCGTGCCCATATGCTCGTTGGTGCCCCAGGCGCCCATGGCGAACTCGACCGTGTGGGTCTTGCCGATCACGATCATGCCCGCCCGGATCAGCCGCGTGGCCAGCGTGGCGGTGACGGGCGAGACGCGGTCGCGCCAGACCGCCGATCCGCCGGTCGTGATCCGGCCTTCCATATCCACGAGATCCTTCAGCGCGATTGGCACGCCGTGCAGCGGTCCGAGCGCGTGCCGGGACCGGATGGCGCGGTCCGCGCCCTCGGCAGCCATGCGCGCCTCATCCTCATAGACACGGACGAAGGCGTGCAGCTTGCCGTCGAGACGGCGGATGCGGTCGAGATAGTGGTCCATCACGGCAATGGGCGACAGGCCGCCTGCGATGGCACGCGACAGGCCGGCCACGGTCGCGAAGGGCGGAACGGCGGCGCTTGCGGTCATGATGCTGACTCCTTCGGGCGGGCCGTCGGAGCATAGCACCCGGACGGGCGGGTAAGGCTAGAGCGACAGCGACAATGTGTGCCCGCCATCGACCGGCAGGCAGACCCCGGTGATGTAGCGGCCGGCATCGCTCGCCAGCAGCAGCAGGGCGCCGTCCAGATCGCCGGGATTGCCGGGGCGGCGCATCGGGATGCGGCGGATCATCGCCTGGCCCGGTTCGGATTGCAGATAGGGGCGCGTCGGGTCGGTCTCGATATAGCCGGGGGCGATGGCGTTGACCCGGATGCCGAAGCGCGCGAACTCCTCGGCCATGCCCTTGGTCATCTGGACGATCCCGGCCTTCGAAACGCAGTAATGCATGACCTCCTTCTGGACGCGCAGCGCCATGATCGAGGCCAGGTTGACGATGCTGCCGCCATGCCCCAGCCGCCGCATATGGCGTGCCACCTCGGTGGCGACCAGCCAGGCGCCCTTGAGGTTGGTGTCCATCATCCGGTCCCAGTCCGCGACCTCCAGGTCGATGGCCTTCTTCGCCTGGACGATGCCCGAATTGTTGACCAGCACATGGATCGGACCCCAGGTCCGTTCGGCCTCTGTCACGGACTCGGCCACCGAGGCCGGGTCGGTGACATCCAGGGCGACCGCTAATGCCTGTCCCCCGGTCGCGGCGATGGCAGCGGCGACGGCCTCCAGCCGGTCGGCCCTGCGGGCGGCGAGCACCACCCTGGCCCCATGCCCGGCCAGCAGTTTCGCGAAATGCTCGCCCAGGCCCGAGGAGGCGCCGGTCACGAATGCGGTCCTGCCGGATAGATCGAAGCCGGTCGGGCTGTCCATGCGGCTCTCTTCGGATATCCGGTGCGGTTGCGCGGGGTGCATTCTGCGGCATGGTGCCGCGCAGGGACAAGCGGCGCCGCGTGCGATTCCGCCGCAACCCGCTGCGAAAACACCGGCGCCGACCGAAGACGGCAATAGCGGATTCTTCCATCCGATCCGGTGCTGCGATGCGGAAACTCAACAAAGATCGTTGGAAAACGGGGCTTTTCGATGAGAGCGAAAAGCATCCGCAAATTAGCGAATTATTTACAGGTATTCGGTTCGAAATTGCAGGCGGGCTCGTACAGTCTGATCCGGACCGAAACGGTCCAGTTTGAACGGCTTCGGGTGCGGCACTCTGTCGGCTTTAACCGCGAGGGGTTGCGTTCCTAGTTTCCGGACGAAGCCGGCAGTTCGGGTGGAGCCGGCAAACGGACAGAAGAGGCCGGGTTGCCCGAATGTCCTGGCGTCTTGCCGCTTCCGTCGGTTGCGCGGCTTTAGAAGGTGCCGGAATATTTTGCGCTGCAGTATCGATCGGGATGGCGGACTTATCGGTTCGATGCCGGTATGATCTTCGAAAAGCCGTCGCGGAAACGGTTGGGTTTGCGCTGACGGTTTGGGGTGTGGCACGGGACCGCGAGGGGAGAAACGAGCGTGTCTGATGCGGGCAAATGGATGTGGGGCGGCCTGCACGTCGCCATCGTCCTTCTGGGGCTTGTCATGGCGGCAAATGCCGTCGATTCCGCGATCTACGTTCACGGGCTGTTGTTCGCGTTATTCGGCGTCGGCGTTGTGTACTGGATGATCGGCCGCGGCGAGACTCCGAGCTGGACGCCGCAGGGCGTTGCAACGCCGCGGGACGGCTATAACGAGGCCGTGGTCCGGGCGGGCGTGATCGCCTCCACATTCTGGGGGCTCGCAGGATTCCTGGTCGGCGTCTGGATCGCGTTCCAGCTTGCCTTCCCCGTGCTCAACCTCGATCTGTCCTGGACCAGCTTCGGACGGCTGCGGCCGCTGCACACATCGGCGGTGATCTTCGCCTTCGGCGGCAACGTCCTCATCGCCACCTCCTTCCATGTCGTGCAGCGCACCTGCCGCGCGCCGCTGTTCGGCGGCTGGGCGCCCTGGTTCGTGTTCTGGGGCTATCAGCTGTTCATCGTGATGGCCGCCACCGGCTATCTGATGGGCGTCACGCAATCCAAGGAGTATGCCGAGCCCGAATGGTATGTGGATCTCTGGCTGACCCTCATCTGGGTGGTCTACCTGATCGTCTTCCTGGGCACGCTCATCCGGCGCCGCGAGCCGCATATCTATGTCGCGAACTGGTTCTACCTCGCCTTCATCGTGACCATCGCGATGCTGCACATCGTGAACAATCTGGCGATGCCGGTCGCGTGGAGCGGGTCGAAGAGCTACAGCCTGTTCGCCGGCGTTCAGGATGCGATGACCCAGTGGTGGTACGGCCACAACGCGGTGGGCTTCTTCCTGACCGCAGGCTTCCTGGGCATCATGTACTACTTCGTGCCGAAGCGCGCGGACCGGCCGGTCTATTCCTACCGGCTCTCGATCATCCATTTCTGGGCGCTGATCTTCCTCTACATCTGGGCCGGGCCGCATCACCTGCATTACACGGCGCTGCCCGACTGGGCCCAGACGCTCGGCATGACCTTCTCGATCATGCTGTGGATGCCGAGCTGGGGCGGCATGATCAACGGTCTCATGACCCTGTCGGGGGCGTGGGACAAGCTGCGCACCGATCCCGTGCTGCGGATGCTGGTCGTGTCGGTCGCCTTCTACGGCATGTCGACCTTCGAGGGACCGCTGATGAGCATCAAGGCGGTCAATGCACTCAGCCACTACACCGACTGGACCATCGGCCATGTGCATTCCGGTGCGCTGGGCTGGGTGGCCTTTGTCAGCTTCGGGGCGCTCTATCACCTGACGCCGATCCTGTGGAAACGCGAGCGGCTCTACTCCGACGCGCTGGTCAGTCTGCATTTCTGGATCGCGACCATCGGCATCGTCCTCTACATCACGGCGATGTGGGTGTCGGGTATCCTCCAGGGTCTGATGTGGCGCGCCTACGACCAGCTGGGCTTCCTCGAATACTCGTTCGTCGAGACGGTCGAGGCGATGCATCCCTTCTACCTGATCCGCGCGATGGGCGGGGTGCTGTTCCTGATCGGGGCGCTGATCATGGCCTACAATTTGTGGCGGACCATTCGCGGCGAGGTCCGGGACGAGGTGCGCGCCGTGCCGTCGGGCACGGCCGTGCCTGCGGCGGCCGGCGCGACGGCCTGAGGAGGATCGGCGAATGTTCAGCCACAAGACCATCGAGAAGAACTCGATCCTGCTGCTGGTCCTGACCCTGCTTGTCGTGTCCATCGGCGGCATCGTCGAGATCGCGCCCCTGTTCTGGCTGGAGAGCACGATCGAGCGGGTGAAGGGCGTGCGTCCATACAGCCCGTTGGAGCTGGCCGGCCGGAACGTGTACGTCCGCGAGGGCTGCTATGTGTGCCACAGCCAGATGATCCGGACCCTGCGCGACGAGCAGGAGCGCTACGGCCATTACAGCCTGGCGGCGGAATCGATGTACGACCATCCCTTCCAATGGGGATCCAAGCGCTCCGGACCCGATCTGGCGCGGGTCGGCGGCCGGTATTCCGATGCGTGGCATGCCGCGCATCTGCACGATCCGCGCAGCGTGGTGCCGGAATCGATCATGCCGGCCTATGCCTTCCTGGCGACCACGCCGGTGCGTTCCGAGGATATTCAGGCGCATCTGGTGGCGAACAGCCGGGTGGGCGTGCCGTACAGCGATGAGATGATCGCCAATGCGCGGGCCGACCTGTTCCGTCAGGCAAACCCGGATGCGGATGGCGCCGATGCCATGCTGGGCCGCTATCCCGGCGCCCAGCAGCGGGATTTCGACGGCAATCCGGCCCTGGTGACGGAACTGGACGCGCTCATCGCCTATCTGCAGGTGCTCGGTACTCTGGTCGATTTCACCGCCTACGATCCGCAGGCGGCGGGCAACCGGCGCTGAGGGGGAAGATCATGGATTACGCAGATATCGCCCATTTCGCGCGCAGTTGGGGACTCGCCTATCTCTTCGTGCTGTTTCTCGGCGTCTGCGCTTATGCGTTGTGGCCGCGGAACCGCGACAAGTTCGACCGCGCGTCGCGCATTCCGCTTGAGGAGGATTGATCGTGGCCCGTCAACCGAGCGAGACGCCCGGCGAGACCGGGACCACCGGCCATTCCTGGGACGGCATCGAGGAATACGACCGGCCGCTGCCGAAATGGTGGCTTTGGACCTTCTACGCGACCATCGTCTGGGCCGTCGGCTATTGGGTGCTGATGCCCTCCTTCCCGCTGGTGTCCGACTATGCCCGCGGGCTGCTGGGCTATTCCCAGCGCGAGGTGCTGATGAAGGAGATGGAGGCGGCCCGGACGGCCCAGGCGCAATATGCCGACCGCATCCGCACCTTGCCGGTCGCGGAGGTTCGCAGCGACCCGGCATTGCTGGAGTTCGCGCTCGCTGCCGGGCGTTCGGCCTTCGCCGTCAACTGTTCGCAGTGCCACGGTCAAGGGGCCGAGGGGTCGCGCGGGTATCCGAACCTGAACGACGACGCCTGGCTGTGGGGCGGCTCGCTCTCCGCCATTCAGCAGACCATCCGTCACGGAATCCGCAGCAGCGATCCGGATACGCGGGAGTCGCAGATGCCGGCCTTCCTGGCCGATGGCATCCTGACGCCGGCGCAGGTCAACGATGCGGCGGAATTCGTGCTGTCGCTCTCGGGCCGGGCGACCGAGCCGGCGGCGGCGGAGCGCGGCCGTACGGTCTTCGCCGACAACTGCGCTGCCTGCCACGGCGAAAGCGGAACCGGCAATCAGGAGGTTGGGGCGCCGAACCTGACCAGCGCGATCTGGCTCTATGGCGGCGACAAGCCGACCATCGTTCAGACCATCTCCTATGCCCGGCGCGGGGTGATGCCGGCGTGGCAGGGGCGGCTCGACGACGCCACGATCAAGGCGCTGGCCGTCTACGTCCATTCGCTCGGCGGCGGACAATAGACCGGGCAAACCCGCGGCCGTTGCGGCCGCGAAGGACGACGACATGAACGATGCGGCCGATAGGCTGGCCAAGGTGGAGGCTGTCGATGCCGTCCCGGTGGACCGGAGCGGCCAGCGTTCGCTCTATGCCTCGCGCCCGCGCATCCATCCCAAGCTGGCCCAGGGCACCTATCGGCGGCTGAAATGGGCCGTGATGGCGGTGACGCTCGGCATCTACTACCTGACGCCCTGGCTGCGCTGGGACCGCGGGCCGAACGCGCCGGACCAGGCCGTGCTGATCGATTTCCCGGCGCGCCGCTTCTACTTCTTCTTCATCGAGATCTGGCCCCAGGAAATCTATTACCTCACGGGCCTGCTGATCCTTGCGGCAGTCGGCCTGTTCCTGATGACCAGCCTCGCCGGACGTGTCTGGTGCGGCTACACCTGCCCGCAGACCGTCTGGACCGATCTGTTCATCGCCATCGAGCGATGGGTGGAGGGCGACCGCAACGCCCGGCTCAAGCTGGACCGCGCGCCCTGGAGCGTCGGCAAACTCGCCCGCAAGGCGGTGAAGCATGCGCTCTGGCTTGTCGTGGGGGTGGCGACAGGCGGCGCCTGGGTCTTCTATTTCGCCGACGCGCCGACCCTGGCGGGACAGCTTGCGACCTTGCAGGCGCCGTCGGTGGCGTATGTGTTCATCGGCATCCTGACCCTCACGACCTATGCGCTGGGCGGGCTCGCGCGCGAGCAGGTCTGCATCTACATGTGCCCCTGGCCGCGCATCCAGGGCTCGATGCTGGATGAGGAATCGCTGGTCGTCACCTATCACCCGGAACGCGGCGAACCGCGCGGATCGCATCGAGCTGGCCAGAGTTGGGAGGGGCGGGGGCACTGCGTCGACTGCAATCAATGCGTCGCGGTCTGCCCCATGGGCATCGATATCCGCAACGGCCAGCAGTTCGAGTGCATCACCTGCGCCCTGTGCATCGATGCCTGCGACGGGGTGATGGATAAGCTGGGTCTGCCGAAGGGGCTGATTTCCTACGACACGCTGGCCAACATGCAGCGGCAGTCCGCGGGCGAGAAACCACGGCTGCGGCTGGTGCGGCCGCGCACCGTCTTCTACGCGGCGATCCTCGCGATCGTCGGGGTGGCGATGCTGGCGACGCTGCTCACCCGGTCCAGCCTGGACGTGAACATCCAGCGCGACCGCAACCCGCTCTATGTGATTCTCGCCGATGGCAGCGTCCGCAACGGCTACACCGTCAAGATTCTGAACAAGGCGCATGACGCGCGCCGCTTCGCGTTGTCGGTCGAGGATCTGCCGGGGACGGTCGTGTCCGTGGTGGGCCAGGACAGCGAGGATGGGCTGGATGTTCCCGCCGACAGCCTGCGCAGCTTCCGTGTCTTCCTGGCGGTGCCGCAGCAGCAGTTGCGGGCCGGCTCGACGGACCTCTCCTTCGTGGTTCGCGACCGCATGGACGGCCGCGAAGCGCGGCAGGCCAACGTCTTCATAACGCCCGGACCATGATTGCGATGCGCACACCGCTGACCGGCCGCCGCGTCCTCGCGCTGCTTGTTGGATTCTTCGGGGCCGTCACCGCCGTCAACGCCGTGATGATCTGGCTGGCGCTGGACAGCTTTCCCGGCGTCAGCAGCCCCAACGCCTTTCGCGAGGGGCTGGACTGGAACCGGCATCTCGCGGCGAAGGACGAGCAGATCGGACTCGGCTGGCAGGTCGATGTCGATTTGCGGGGCGAGGGGGCGCGGCGGACGGTCGTCGCACGCTTCCGCGATGGCGCTGGCGCCGGCCTTTCGGGCATGGAGGTCACGGCGCGGCTGATCCGGCCGGTGGCGCAAGGACATGATGCGACCGTATCCCTGGCCGAACGCGTGCCGGGCGAGTACGCGGCCGAGGTCGAGACTCCCCTGACCGGGCACTGGCGGCTGACCGTCGAGGCTGTGCAGGCCGGCGAGCCCGTCTGGCGCATGGAGCGCGATCTGTGGCTGAAATGAGCCTGTCCGACGGTGCCGTGCCGGCAGCGGCGTTCGCACCGCAGAACGCGGATGCTTTCGATATTTTCGTGCGGCATGAGGAGGACGGGACGGCCGCCCTCAACCTCATCGTCGAGAACGTCCATTGCGGCGGCTGCGTCCAGCGTATCGAGAGCAACCTGCAACGGGTGCCCGGCGTCGTGGAGGCGCGGGTCAACCTGACGGCCCGACGCCTGCGCCTGCGCTGGCGGGAGGGGGCGGTCGGGGCGGCCGAACTGGTCGGCAGGCTGACGGCGCTCGGATACCGCGCCGCGCCCTTCGACGACACCGCCCTGCCGGACCGGCAGGCGGCCGAGGAGCGGCGCCTGCTGCGGTCGCTGGCCGTAGCGGGCTTCGCGACCGCCAATGTGATGCTGCTGTCTGTCTCCGTGTGGTCGGGTGCCTTCGCGGATATGGGGCCGGCGACGCGCGATCTGATGCATTGGGTATCGGCGCTGATCGCCTTGCCCGCGATCGCCTATGCCGGGCAGCCCTTTTTCCGCTCCGCCGCGACGGCGCTGCGCGCCCGCGGGCTCAACATGGATGTGCCGATCTCGGTCGCCGTGACGCTGACGGCGGCGATGAGCCTGTGGGAGACGGCGCGCAGCGGTCCGCTTGCCTATTTCGACGCCGCGGTCATGCTGCTGTTCTTCCTGCTGGTCGGACGCTACCTCGACAGCCGGGTGCGCAGCCGTGCCCGCTCGGCGGCCGAACGGATGGCGGTGCTGGGTGCCGTTGCGGCCCGCGCGGTCGATGCGGACGGGACGGAACGCCGACTGCCCTCGCGCCTGCTCACGGCCGGCATGACGGTGGCGGTGGCGCCGGGCGACCGAATCCCGGCGGACGGCCGCATCCTGGACGGCAGCACCGAGATCGATACCAGCCTCGTCACCGGCGAGACCGTGCCGGCATCCGCCGGGCCCGGCGATTCCGTGTTCGCGGGGACGGTCAGCCTGACGGGTGCCTTGCGGGTGCGGGTGACGGCCGCGGGCGAAGATACCGTCCTGGGCGAGATCGTCCGGCTGATGGAAGCGGCGGAGGGGCGCCGCGGCCGCTATGTGCGGCTCGCCGATCGGGCCGCGGGCTATTACGCGCCGGTGGTGCATCTGGCGGCGCTGGCGACCTTCCTGGGCTGGATGCTGATCGGCGGGCTTGCCTGGCAGCCGGCGCTGATGGTCGCCGTCTCGATGCTGATCATCACCTGCCCCTGCGCACTGGGCCTTGCGGTCCCGGCGGTGCAGGTCGCGGCCGGCGGGCGGCTGATGCGCGGCGGCATCCTGGTCAAGCAGGCGGACGCGCTGGAGCGGCTGGCCGCGGCGGATACGGTGGTGTTCGACAAGACCGGCACCCTGACCCTGGGTCGCGCGACGCTCGCGGAGCGTCCGGACGCGGCGGCGGCACTGGCGCTGGCCGGGCGGCTGGCGGCGGCAAGCCGGCATCCGCTGTGCCGTGCCCTGATCGCGGCCGCGGGCCCGGTCGAGGCGCTGGCCGGCGTGCGCGAGACCCCCGGCAGCGGCCTGTCCGCGCGCGTCGGGGACGGCGAGGTGCGGCTGGGCAGCCGAAGCTGGTGCAAGGTCGAGGCCACGGAATCCGATGCGGCGGGGCCGGAGCTGTGGCTGGCGCGGCCGGGCATGCCCGCCATCCGCTTCGGCTTCCAGGACACGCTGCGCCCGGATGCGGCGGCCACGGTCGCAGCGCTGCGGGGGCTAGGGCTGCGGGTCGCGCTGCTGTCGGGCGACCGCGAGCCGGCCGTCCGCGCCGTCGCGGATGCGCTCGGCATCGCCGAGTGGCAGGCCGCCTGCCGGCCGGCGGACAAGGCGGCCCGGCTGGAAGCCCTGGCGGCCGAGGGGCGCTCGGTCCTGATGGTGGGCGATGGATTGAACGATGCGCCGGCCCTGGCGACGGCGTTCGTCTCGATGTCGCCCTCGGAGGCGGCGGATATCAGCCGGACGGCGGCCGACCTCGTGTTCCAGGGCGCGTCGCTGGGCGCCGTCGCGGAGGCTGTCCGCGTCGCGCGCGGGGCACGGCGCCTGATGCGGCAGAATCTCGCGCTGGCGACCGGCTACAACGCCTGCGCCGTGCCGCTGGCCGCGGCCGGGCTGGTGACGCCGCTGATCGCGGCGGCGGCGATGTCCGCCTCGTCGATCCTGGTGACGGTGAATGCGCTGCGCATCCGGCTGGCCGCTGGACTTTTCGCGCCATGACCATCCTGGCCTATCTGATCCCGGCCGCCCTGTTCCTGGGGCTGCTGGGGCTGGCGGGGTTCCTGTGGGCCATGCGGTCGGGCCAGTTCGACGATCTGGACGGCGCCGCGCAACGCATCCTGTTCGACGACGAGGAAGACGGCCCGCCGCCGGCACCCCCGCGTTAGGAGATGCCGGAATCCCGGCCGGCGAGATCCCGATAGGCATGCCAGGTGGCGTGCCCGATCAAGGGGAACAGCACGATCAGCCCGGCATAGAGCGTCGCCATGCCGACCGCGGTGAACAGCGCGATCAGGAACGCCCAGAGCAGCATCGGGCCCGGGTTGCGCCGCACGGCCTCGATCGACAGGAACACCGCGCTGAGCGCATCGCCGCCCGAAGCCAGCAGATGCGGCAGCGAGACCACGCTGATGGCAAAGACGGAAAAGGCCAGGACGGCCCCTGCCGCCATGCCGACCATCAGGAAGGTCAGCCCGTCCATCGTCCAGAACAGGTCGTGGAAGAATTGTTCGGCCGGCGGAAACCCGGTGCCGAAGAACAGCGCGAACAGCAGGGTTGCGATCCGTACCCAGGCGAGCATCGACAGGACGAGGATCAGGCCCAGGAATCCGATCTGCGCCGGCGCGCGGGTCCGGACCAGCATGACGTTGCCGGCGGACACGGGCTCGCCGTTCTCGATCCGGCGGCTGATCTCGTACAGGCCCATCGCCAGTAGCGGCGCGATCTGCAGGAATCCCGCCGCCAGCGGCAGCACCAGCCAGTAGGCGCCGTGCAGAAGCACCGCGGCCGTCAGCACCCAGCTGGCTGCAAAAACGGCAAGGCCGTAACCGAGACTGAGCCCCGGCCGCCGCCACAGATCGCGCCAGCCTGCCGCCAGCCATATCCAAGGCTGCTCAAGGCCGACGGTACGGATTTCCGGCGCCATAGCGGGCGCAGCCGTGCCGGATGCAGCGTTCATTCGCGTTCTCCCCCCTTCACGCGTCTTTGCCCGCCAGAATAGCATACCGCATGACGGTTCGCCGAGGATCACCGGCGGCGTTCGCGCGCGATGTCCTCCATCAATTCGAGCTGCACCTGCTGGATTTCGGTCAGGCGCTCCCACTGCCGGATCAGCAGGTGGTCCAGCTTCTCGTGCAGATGGCGGATTTCGAGCTCGGCCTTGAGGTTGACGCGGTAATCGTTCTGCGAGCGCAGCCGGTCCTTCGCCTCCTGGCGGCGCTGGCTCATCATGATCAGCGGCGCCTGGATGGCGGCGAGGCAGGACAGAACCAGATTGAGCAGGATGAAGGGGTAGGGGTCGAACCGGTCGGCAAACAGCAGCGGCAGCGTGTTCGCCACGATCCAGGCGCCCAATACGAAGGCGAAGCCGAGGATAAAGGTCCAACTGCCGCCGAACGAGGCCACCCGGTCCGCCAGCCGTTCGCCGAAGGGCAGCGCTTCGTCGAAATCGGCGTCGCTGTCCGTCGCCAGCATCTCCTGCCGCGCAAGGCTATCGACCACGGCATGCTCCAGCGCGCTGAGTTCGCCGCGCTCGTGGCCCAGAAGTTCCTGCACGTAACGGCGGCGGGCATCGTCGACATCGTTGCGGCAGACGAAACCCGTGCGGCCCCAATCGCTCCGGCGGCGGTCGAACTGCTCCGCCAGTTGCGGGCGGATCGCGTCGACCGGCACAAGCTGGCGGTGCGGAAAGGGCTGGCCGCAGACCCCGCAGGTCAGATGGTCGCTCTTGGACATGCCGGCCTCCTCGTCCGCCGTCTGTTCCGTCGAACATGCCGAAGCGCCGGTCGGCGGGCAATACGCCCTGGCGGCGGAAACGCAGAAGCGGCTATCCGCCCGAGCGATGCGGCCGCGGGCGGAGCGGCGGTTGCGAACTGCCCCGCCCATCGGCCACAGTCGCTATCGGGGACCGGCGCCATCGGGAACCGGCGGATTCGGACGGCGGGCATGCGGCTGCGGATTGCGACCTTCAACCTCGAGAGCCTGGACGATGCGCCGGGCCTCGACCCACCGCTGCCGCGGCGTCTCGCGGTCCTGCGCCCGATTCTGGATCGTCTGGACGCCGATCTGCTGTGCCTCCAGGAGGTGAACGGCCAGTTGCCCGGAGGGCGCCAGCCGCGACAGCTCCTGGCGCTCGATGCGCTGCTCGCCGGCACGCCGCTGGGGGATTTTCACCGCGCGGCCACGCCGGGTCCGCATGGTGCACCGGCCGACAGGCACAATCTGGTGGTGCTCAGCCGCTGGCCGATCCTCGAGAGCCGGTCGCTGCGGCACGATCTGGTGCCGCCGCCGCTCTACAGGCCCGTGACCGCACTGCCCCCGTCGGCCGCCGCGGCGCCGGTGGAATGGGACCGGCCGATCCTGCATGCCGCCATCGCGCTGCCCGGGGGGCGCCGGCTCGATCTCCTCAACCTGCATCTGCGCGCGCCTCTCGCGGCGCCGGTCGCCGGGCAGAAGCAGTCGTCCTTCGTATGGCGCAGCGCGGCGGGCTGGGCCGAGGGCTTCTATATCGCGGCGATGAAGCGCACCGGGCAGGCGCTGGAGGCGCGGCTGCTGGTCGACCGGCTGTTCGACGCCGATCCGGATGGGCTGATCGCGGTCGCGGGCGATCTCAACGCCGAGGCGCTGGAGACCCCGGTTCGCGCGATTCAGGCGGATGCGGAGGACACCGGCAACCCGGCGCTGGCGGGACGATCGCTGTCGGCGGTCGAGACCGGCGTGCCGGAAGCCGGCCGGTTTTCGGTCCTGCATCATGGGCGCCGGCTGATGCTGGATCATCTGCTGGCGTCGCCGGCTCTGGCGCGGTGCTGCCGTCGGACGGACATCCTCAACGAAGGGCTCTTGGACGAATATTTCGCCTATCTGGCGGGCCTGCACCCCGCGGCCTCCTTTCACGCGCCGGTGGTGGCGGAATTCGTCCTGCCCGACTGACGGTCAGACGGCCATGCCGGCGCACCAGCCCGACGACCAGGCCCATTGGAAGTTGTAGCCGCCGAGCCAGCCGGTCACGTCGACCACCTCGCCGATGAAATAGAGCCCGGGCACGGACTTGGCCGCCATGGTCCGCGAATCCAGCGCGTTCGTATCGACGCCGCCGAGGGTGACCTCGGCGGTGCGGTAGCCTTCGCTGCCGGACGGGCGCACCCGCCAGCGGTTCACCCGCTCCGCGATCCCGCGCAGCGCCTTGTCGGACAGATCGGCGAGCGGGCCGGACGCGCCGAGTTCCTCGGCGATGCTGCGCGCCAGCCGCTTCGGCAGGACCTCCGCGAGGCAGGTCGCCGGCAATTGCCGGCCGCCGGCCTGTCGCGCGCGGCGCAGCATGTCGAAGACGTCGACCCCGGGCAGCAGCGCGATGGCGATGTCGTCGCCCTCGCGCCAGTAGGAGGAGATTTGCAGAATGGCGGGTCCGCTCAACCCGCGATGGGTGAACAGCAGCGCTTCCCGGAACGCGGCGCCGCCGCACGCCGCCTCGGCCGCCACGGCGACGCCCGCGAGTGCCTTCGACTGCGCCAGCATGGCGTCCTCGAACACGAGCGGGACCAGCGCCGGCCGGGTTTCCGTGACGGGCACGCCGAAGCGCGCGGCCAGCCGGTAGCCGAAATCGCTGGCGCCCATTTTCGGGATCGACTTGCCGCCCGTCGCCACCACCAGGGACCGGCATCGGATCGGCGCGCCATCCGTCGACAGGGTCAGCGAAAAGCCGGTCTCGGTCCTGTCGACCCCGGTCACCGCCGTCGCCAGCCGCATGACGGCGCCGGCCTGCGCCATCTCCGTCAGCAGCAAGTCGATGATCTGCTGGGAGGAGCCGTCGCAGAACAACTGGCCCAGCGTCTTCTCGTGATAGGGGATGCCGTAACGCTCGACCAGGGCGATGAAGTCCTGGGCGGTATAGCGGCGAAGCGCGGAGATGCAGAAATGCGGGTTCCGCGACAGGAAATTATCCGGCCCGGCATGCAGGTTGGTGAAGTTGCAGCGCCCCCCGCCGGAAATGCGGATCTTCTCGCCGGGCTTGGCGGCATGGTCGACGACCAGGACGGACCGGCCGCGTCGTGCGGCCTGCGCGGCGCACATCATCCCCGCCGCGCCGGCGCCGATGACGACCGCGTCCCAGCAATCCGGCGGTATGGCTCCCATGCGGTCAGTGTCGATTGGCCATCGCCCAGGCTGGCAGGTCGGTCGGGCCGTCGGCGGGGCAGGCGAGGCTGGCAAGGAACTGCTCGGGATCGCTTTGCAGGGACTGTTCGAAGGCATGCCCATGTTCGCGCATATAGGCGAACATCAGGCGATAGGCCTCCTGCTCCATGGCGGCGGTGCAGGCATAGCGGCGGCCGGATCGGTGCTGCATGTAGTGCACCGTCTCATGCAGAAGCAGCGCCTGACCCCAGATGGAAAAGGGCCGCGTCTCCTCGGGAACGTAGATCGCCATGCCGTCATAGAGCGCGCCGGTGCGGGCGCCGCGGCGCAGCGACCCCGGCAGCATGACGCGCACGGCGGCGCCGGCGGACTGGATATCGGAAAGCGGGACCCAGGCGACCACGGGCCGCCGGTCCGGAAGCGGCAGGTCGGAATGGCCGGCGATCCAGCCCATCGCCGCATCGACCCGCGTCTGCGTGATCGGGTCGGCCCTCATGCCCGTCGAGATCGTCTGACAGCCGGCGATCATCATCGCCAGAAGCGCGCATGCGACAGCCCGCATCGCGGCTCTCCCCCATCGCTCCCACCCGCGTTCTTTCTATCGTGGCGGACAGGGAGCGGCAATGGGGCGGCGCTTGACAGGCACATCGGTCGCAGGCCTCCTCTTGCCGAGGGGCGAGCGGTGCCGGAGAGGCGCCATATGCGGAGTATGGGACATGCGATTCATGGCGCTGTTGCCGGTTCTGTTTCTGGTATTGCCGTCCGTTCAGCCGGTCCGGGCGGAAGGGGTGGTGTTTCTCACGCGCCATGCCGAGAAGAGCCTGGACGTGCCGGGCGATGCGGCGCCGCTTCTGCATGAGGGGGAGGACCGGGCCCAGACGCTGGGCCGGATGCTTGCGGACACGGGCATCGACGAATTGATTACCACCGACGCGCTTCGCAGCCGTCAGACCGGTGCGCCCTTCGCCGAACTCGCCGGGGTGAAGCCGCAGGTGATGACCCGCGATCAGCAGGTGGAGTTTGCCGCGCGGCTGCGCCAGAATCCGGATGCGAAGGATCGCCTCATCGTCGGCCATACCCGCAATATTCCCCGCATTCTCGACGCGCTCGGCGTGCCCGGGGGGGCGGAGGTCAAGCTCGATGCGGCGACGGACTATGACAACCTGTTCATCGTTCAGATGTATCCGAACCGCCCCGCGAGCATGGTGCGTATCCGCTACCAGACCGTGGAGAAGCACTGAGGGCCGCGGCAAGGCGGTGACGGTGCCGCCGGCCTTCTGAACGGGCCTCGGCTCAGGCCTGCGACAGGGTGCCGATATCCTCGTTCCAGAGCTCCGGCCGTGCGGCGATGAACTCGCGCATGAGGGCGATGCACTCTGGGTCCTGGAGAATCTCCAGCACCACGCCGCGCTCCCGCAGCAGGGCTTCCTCGCCCATGAATGTGCGGTTCTCGCCGATCACCACTCTCGGAATCCTGTAGAGCAGGATGGCGCCGCTGCACATCGGGCAGGGCGAGAGCGTGGTGTACAGCGTGGTTTCGCGGCAGATCGCGGGTGACAGACGCCCGGCATTCTCCAGGGCGTCCATCTCGCCATGCAGGATGGCGCTGCCCTTTTGGACCCGCCGGTTGTGTCCGCGACCGATGATCCGGCCGTCATGGACGATGACCGACCCGATGGGGATGCCCCCTTCTCCCAGGCCGTGACGCGCCTCGGCAATGGCGGCCTGCATGAATTCGTCCATGCTTCATCCCAGTGGCTGCATGCGGAGCGGATGTTTGCTGCGTATGCGGAAAGTATCACGCCTTTTCACGAGCGGCACGAAAGGCGATTCTGCATCCGGAACAGATGGCGGATGCAACCGGGATTGAACCTCTGTCCGTTGCGATGTCAACCTAGCCGCCGGGCGGTCCCGGCGGACCATGCGTGCGGGGCGCCGCACACGATGCGGCGGGAAAGGCGGCGGAAGATGCGACGGCTGGATGGCAAGGTTGCGCTGATCACGGGAAGCGGCGGGGGCATCGGGGCGGAGATCGCCGCGCTGTTCTGTGCCGAGGGAGCGGCCGTTCTGCTCGTCGATGCCGATCCGAAGGGCCTTGAGCGTGTTGCGGCGGGAATCGGGGACGCGGTGCCGGCGGCGCGTGTCGAGGGGTTCGTCGCCGATGTCTCCGACGCCGCCGCCGCATCCGATGCCGTCGGCCGGGCCGTTGCCGCCTATGGGCAACTGGACGTTCTGGTCAACAACGCGGGCATCCGCAACTACGCGTCGATTGCGGAATCGTCGCCGGACGAGTGGGACTCGGTCTACCGCGTCAACCTGTTCGGATACGTCAATTACTGCCGCGCGGCGGTGCCGGCATTGCGGGCCGCCGGCAAGGGCAGCATCGTCAACATCTCGTCCAGCTATGCCGTCACCGGCCGCAAGGGCATGGCCATCTACGATTCGACCAAGGCGGCGATCCTGGCTCTCACGCGCTCGCTCGCCTGCGAGGAAGCGGCGCAGGGGATACGGGTGAACGCCGTGTGTCCCGGTTCGACGATGACGGACTTCCACATCGAACGGGCGAGGCGCGCCGGCAAGTCGGTCGAGGAACTGTCCCGCGAGCGGAGCGACCGGTCGATCCTGGGCCGCTGGGCCACGCCGCGGGAGATCGCGCTGCCGGTCCTGTGGCTGGCATCGGACGAAGGGTCGTACATCACCGGCACGACGCTGATGGTCGACGGAGGAACGCATGCCATGTGACGCCTTGGGCCCGAACCGGACGGATCCGTTCCCGGGGAACGCATCATGACGCCCGATCTGTCCTCGCAACTGGTCACGGTCGCCGACCTGGAATGGAAGCCGACCAAATATCCGGGTATCGCGACGAAGCTGCTGTTCCGCGATGCGGCGACGGGGATGTTCACCGCCCTGTTCAAATGGGAGCCGGGCGCCGTGCTGCCGCTGCACGAGCATGTGCTGACCGAGCAGACTTTCGTGCTGGAGGGCAGCTTCGAGGACGATGACGGCGTCGTGACGGCGGGCAATTACGTGCACCGGCCGGCCGGCAGCCGGCACAGCGCCACCTCCAGGACCGGTGCGGTGATCCTGTCGTTCTTCCTCAAGCCGAACGTCTTCTTCAACGAAGACGGGACGGCGGAGGAATTCTCCGCCGCACGGTGACGGCGCGGCCTGCATCGACCGTGCACGCCTGCGGTTTGCTATTGCCGAGGGTTAAATGGTGGGCGCGACAGGGATTGAACCTGTGACCCCTACGATGTCAGCGTCGGTCGATACACTTTCCGATTGTTTCCGTCAGTTTCCGTCAGTTTCCGGATCGTTGATTTTCCTGCGAAAAATAGCGCACACTGCTTTCCAAGGTTGTCATTCATTTTCCGCTATTTTCCGTGCATGTGCTGACATAGCGCTTACATGGCATCCGGCGGACCATATCCGGTAGAGGCATGCCGAAGATTAGCAAGCGCGTTGTCGATGCCGCGGAACCTGCGGCCAGTCGGTACTTCATATGGGACTCAGAGCTAAAGGGGTACGGGCTTCTGGTGCTGCCATCGGGCGTAAGGTCTTATGTTGTGCAATACCGCACGCCACATGGTCGGACTCGTCGGGCAACCATTGGCAAGCACGGATCACCTTGGACTCCTGATCTGGCGCGGGAGCGGGCCGACGCCATGCTCCGGATGGTCAAGGACGGTCTTGATCCGCTGGACGCCAAGGCCGCAGCCCGCAATGCGATGACAGTGGACGACCTGCTGGATCGATACCTGAAGTCGGGTCGCTTCAAGGAAAAGGCGGACAGTACGCGCGCAATCGACAACGGC